>CAZOGV010000149.1:0-7066 GCA_964579225.1 uncultured Akkermansia sp.
CCAGAGTCTCGTTTCTCACGAAACGAGCTACGTTTGCGGCGTGGCCCGATTCGTGAGAATCGGGAGCATCCGGCTCAACTTAACCACGAGTTGGAATGAGCTTTTCGAGCCGCGTGGCCAGCTCGACATCGAGGGCGGTCACGTGGTCGCCGGCGTCGTGGGTTTTGAGGCGCACGGTTACGGTTCGGTAAACGTTGGTCCATTCCGGGTGGTGATTGAGCGCCTCGGCCTCGAAGCCGGCGCGCACCATCCAGGCGAGGGCTTCACGGAAATCGGCGAAGACGAACTCTTTGACCAAGGCCTCCGACTCGTAGCCCCAACCGGCGAGGGGAATAAGGGCGCGGGCAATCTGCAACTCGGTCAGCGGGGCGGGGCGGGCTGTTTTCATGCGCGCAAATTCATTGCGCGGCGCGCTCGGGTCAAACCGCGTTCAGCATTGCCCCGGCAACGCGGGACGTGAGTAATCGCCCGCCTTTCTTGTTTAGCTTTTCGATTCTATTTTAACCGCCGCGATGTCCACGCCCGCCTTCCTCAACCCCGTGCCCACCCATGTCGCCATCATCATGGATGGCAACGGTCGCTGGGCCCGGCAGCGAGGCTTGCCGCGGATCGAGGGACACCGGCGCGGGGCTGAGGCGGTGCGAGCGGCGATCGACGCCGCCAAGGAACTCGGCGTGCGCGTGCTGACGCTTTACGCGTTCTCGGTCGAAAACTGGCGCCGGCCCGAGGACGAAGTCGGCGGCTTGATGAGTTTGCTCGAAACGTTTCTGCGCCGCGAAAAGGCTACGCTGATCAAAAACCAGATTCGCCTGCGTGCCATCGGCCGCCTCGACGCGCTACCGGTCAAGGCTCGCGCGGAGTTGACCGCTACGATGGAGGCGACCGCGCACTTCACCGAGCACACGCTTGTGCTCGCGCTCAACTACGGCGCGCGCACCGAGGTGCTCGACGCGGCGCGGTCTTTCGCGGCGGCGGTGGCTACCGGCACCGCCTCGCTCGATGACGCGTCTAGTTGGGAAGGCTTTGCTCGCCACCTCTACACGGCGGATCTGCCCGACCCGGATCTCGTGATCCGCACTTCCGGCGAATACCGGCTGAGCAACTTCCTTCTCGTGCAGTCGGCCTACGCCGAGTTCGTGTTTTCGCCGGTGCGTTGGCCGGATTTTGGTCGCGCCGATTTCGCGGCGGCGGTGAACGAATACCGCGGCCGCGAGCGTCGCTACGGGCTGACCGGCGAGCAAATCGCGCCCTCGCCTTCCGCGTCCGAGCCGGCGCCGTCCATCGTCTGAGCGCTCCCGCTCCGCTTTTCTTTTAACCCGCTTACTTCGTTCAACCCCTTCGCTTTTTTCACCGTGGGCAAACGCATTTTCAGCACCGTCGTTCTCTGGCTTATCATCCTGGCGACAATGTATTTTTTCAAGGCACGCGGCGGCATCGTCCTGGTCGCGCTGGTCTCGATTTTCACCCAGCGCGAATTTTATCAGATGGTCGTGCGCATGGGGCACGCGCCCTTCGCGCGGATCGGATTGCTGTTTGGCGCGGCCATCACGCTCGCGCCGGTGCTGGCGACCGAGGTGCATCCGCTGCTCACGCCGGAAAACCTGCTCGCGCTCGCGGCCATCGTTTTCGCGATCCGCATCGTCGGCGAACGCAACCCTGAGAACCGCGTGGAGTCGCTCGGGTGGACGCTGTTCGGCCTCATTTATGTGCCGTTCATGCTGCAGTTTCTTGTGCGCATCCTGCTCATCGACGGGCCGCACGCGGCCTCGGGTCTGGCGCTCGCGCTCTGGTTGATCGCGGTCTCGAAGTTCTGCGACGTCGGCGCGCTGCTCTCCGGAATGGCCTTCGGCAAACACAAGATGGCGCCGGTTATCAGCCCGAAAAAAACCTGGGAAGGCGTGATCGGCGGCCTGCTGACTTCGGCCGCGCTGGGCGCGGGCATCGCGTATTGGTTTGGTGAATACTTTCCGGCCTCGTTCACCCCGCTGCTCGCGGCGGCCATCGCGCTGCCGGTGGCGGGACTCGGCGTGGTTTCCGACCTGGTGGAGTCGGTCATCAAGCGCCGCGCCAACACCAAGGACTCCGGCGCGACCATTCCCGGTATCGGCGGCATGTTTGATCTTTCGGACAGCCTCATTCTGACCGCGCCGTTGGGCTTTATCATTTTCTCGCTACTTTGAGCATGACGGCGCCCGCCCCCCTTTCCCGTCGCAAGCGCGTCGCCCTGCTGGGCGCGACAGGGAGCATAGGCGAGAACACCCTGCGCGTGCTGCGCGCCCATCCCGACGCGCTCGAACTGGTGGCGGTGGCGGCGCATGCCAACACCGACAAACTCCTCGGCATCGCGCGCGAATTTGGCGTGCGGCAGGTGGCCTTGTTTGACGAGGCGGCGGCGAGCGCGGCCCGTGCCGCCACGCCCGCGGGGGTGACGGTGCATGCGCCGGGCGTGGAGGGGCTGGAGTCTCTCGCCACGCTGCCCGAGGTGGACGTGGTGTTGGTGGCGGTGGTGGGCACGGCGGGGCTGCGGCCCGCGCTGGCGGCGTTGGCGGCGGGCAAGGACCTCGCGCTGGCCTCGAAGGAAATTCTCGTGCTCGCGGGAGCGCATGTGTTGGCCGCCGCGAAAAAATCCGGCGCGCGCCTGCTGCCGGTCGATTCGGAGCACAACGCGGTTCACCAATGCCTGCGCGGCCACGAGCACGCCGAGATCCGGCGTGTGTTGCTCACGGCTTCGGGCGGGGCGTTTCGCGACTGGCCGGCGGAGCGGCTCGGCGAGGCCACGGTGGCGGACGCGTTGAAGCATCCGAACTGGGCGATGGGGCCGAAGATCACGGTGGATAGCGCCACGCTGGCGAACAAGGGACTCGAACTGATCGAGGCGGCGGTGCTCTTCGATCTGCGGCCGGAGCAGTGCGCGGCGATCATTCATCCGCAGAGCATCGTGCATTGTCTGGTGGAGTTTACCGACGGGGCGATGTTGGCGCAGCTGTGTCCGCCCTCGATGACCTTTCCCATTCAGAACGCGTTGTTGCATCCGGCGCGCGGCGCGAGCGGCACGGACGCGGCGCTGCCGTTGGATCGCTTGTTGAGCCTGGAGTTTCGTCCGGCGGACGAGGGGCGTTTCCCGATGTTGCGGCTGGCGCGCGAGGCGATGGAGCGCGGCGGCGCGGCGCCGGCGATTTATAACGCGGCCAACGAAGTCGCGGTGGCGGCGTTTTTGGCGGGCAAGCTACCCTTCCTCGGCATACCGCGCGTGACCGAGGCGACGCTGGCGGAACTGGCGGGTTCGGCCGGCGGCGCGGCGAATGCGGGGGCCGCGGCTGAACTTTCTTCGATTCTCGCGGTCGATGCCGAAGCCCGGGCGCTTGCGGCGCGGAATATTTAACCGTAGAGTGCGCAGATAAACGCAGATAATTAAAATCACCGTTCATCTGTGCGAATCTATGCTATCTGTGGTCTGATTCTCGTTCTATTACTTTCAAATTATGGAGATTTTCTCAGGTCTGTTTTCCAGCGTCTGGTCTATTATTGTAATCGCTGTTTTTTTTGGCGGTTCGATTTTCGTGCACGAGCTCGGGCACTTTTTGGCCGCGCGTCGGCGCGGGCTGAAGGTCGAGCGATTCTCCATCGGTTTTGGGCCGGCTATTTGCAAGTGGACGGGAAAAGATGGGGTGGAATATCGGTTGTCTTGGATACCGCTCGGCGGCTACGTGGCCTTGCCCGAACTGGCCGACATGCGACAGTTGGAAGGAGCGACGGACGTCGGCGAGCAAGAGCGCAAGGCGATACCCTACAACGCGAAGGTCGAGGTCTTGGTCGCGGGTGCGTGTTTTAATCTGATTTTCGCGCTGCTGTTGGCGTGCGTCATTTGGTTTACCGGGTATCCGGTGATGCGCAGTGAGCAGTCGCGTGTGATCGGCGATGTGTTTGATACGGTGACCGATGGGAACGGGGAGCAAGTGCCGGCCCCCGCCTTGTTGGCGGGGCTCTCTGCGGGTGATGTGGTGGAGAAGGTGGATGGTCGCGAGGTGCATACGTGGTCTGACTTTGAGTTGGCTTTGGCGGTGGGAACGGGTCGTGAGACGGATGATCGTCGTCGGGTGGATTTGACCATCCGACGGGGAGACGATGTAAACGTCGTGACGGTTTACCCGATTCTTTCGGGTCCGGAGAAGATACGCACCATCGGTGCGGCCCCGGCGGACGAATTGGTGGTGGCGCGAGTGGTGGCGGATTCGGCGGCGCTGGCGGCGGGGGTTCAGCCGGGAGATCGTTTATTGAAGATCGACGCGAGGCCTGTCTTCTCCAGCGAGGGAGTCTATAACCGAGTGCAGGCGAATAAGGGATCGCCCATGACACTGACTCTGGAGCGCGAGACGAAAGAGGTCGAAATCGTGCTTAGCCCGAAAATGACGAAGGTGGAAAACGGCTCCGAGCAGTGGTTGATCGGAATGGGGTGGTCCTCGCCCGTCGTCTATGTCCATACGCCGCCTTTTTCTGAAATTTCTCGTCAGACCAAGAAGGCGTATTGGACCTTGGCGGCGTTGCTGAGTCCGAAGTCTGATATCGGGCCTTCGAAGCTAAGCGGCCCCATCGGCATTGGGCGTGGATTTCACCAAGTGGCCCAGGTTAATTGGCGCTTGGTGCTATGGTTCACGGTTTTGGTGAACGTGAATCTTGCGATCATGAACTTGTTGCCGATTCCCGTGTTGGATGGCGGTCACATTGTCTTCGCAACCATTGGCAAATTGAGAGGAAGTCCGCTGCCTATGCGTTTTATGCAATCGGTGCAAAGCGGCTTCATGGTTCTTATCCTTTGCATGGTGATGTATGTAAGTTTCCACGATGTTCGTCGCATCGTGCGCGATTGGGCAGTGGGGACGAAATCCGTGGTCGCTCCGGTTGCGTCACCGGTTGCGTCACCGGTTGAACAACCGGCGGTCGAGCCGGCGAAGTGAGCGGCGGGTTTAACCAGGATTTCGCGATACAGCGCCTCATGTGGCCCGCTTCGTGAGAAGCGGGAGTTTGGTGAGCGCCGCACCCTTTTGTCCCGCCTCTCACGAGGCGAGCTACGTCTAATCGCGGTTGTCGTGTGTCTGCTGGGCGGTAGGGGCTTCGCTTGCGAAGCCCGGGTTTGGGGTTCGGGGGCCGCGTGCGGCGGGCGCAAACGCGGCGAGGCAAACGCGGCGAGGCAAACGCGGCGGGGCAAACGCGGCGGGGCAACGCGGCGAGGCAAACGCGGCGGGGCAAACGCGGCGGGGCAAACGCGGCGGGGTGCGGCGACCCCGCCCTACATGGCATCACGCTTAGCGGGTGGCTTGGGCGACGTTGGCGGCTTCGGCGGACTGGGCCTTGAGCTTGGTCAGGTCGGCCAGGACGCGCAGGCCTTCGCGGAGGTAGATGTCCATGCGCTTGTAGCGGTTGTCGGCCTCGTCGTCTTCGTCGAATTCGTCCGACTCCCCGTCCTCTTCGTCCTTGGTCTTTTCGGTCTTGATGCGGGGCGGGGGCGGAGGGGCGACGAAGTATTCGGTGAATGAATACGCGTATTTTTCTTCGAGGGCCTTGCGCTCGGTGGTCATGGTCTCGTTGAGGACCTTGTCGTCGGCCTTGCCGGTCTTGCGCGTCTCGATGTTGAGCGAGATGGCCTTCTCGTTCTGGCGTTCGCGGACGCGCGCGATGTTGCGTTTGAGCAGGTCGAACTCGGGCAGGGTGGCGATGCGCTCGGCGCTGCGCTCGCGCAGGGTGTTGAGTTTGGTCTCCGAGAGGGGCTGGCCGTCGAAAAAGCTGGGGGGAATTTCGTCCCAAGCGAGGGCGTGGGGGAGGTCCTGCTCGCCGATGGGTTGGAATTCGGCGACGGAGGGAATGGTGATGTCAGGCACGACGCCCTTGAGCTGGGTGGAGGAGCCGTTGGGGAGGTAGAACTTCTGGGTGGTGACCTTGGAGGCACCGGAGGGGCGGCCGTTTCTGGCGAGCTGGGTGACGACGCTGCCCATCTCGATGATGGTCTGGACGGTGCCTTTGCCGTGGGTGGAGGTGTCGCCTACGACGACGGCGCGGCCGTAATTTTGCAGGGCGCCGGCGACGATCTCGGAGGCGGAGGCGCTGTAGCGGGAGGTGAGCACGACGAGGGGGCCGTCGTAGGCGACGGAGGGGTCCTTGTCTTCGTCTATCTTCACTTCGCCGGCGTAGTTTTTTATCTGCACGACGGGGCCGGACGGAATGAAGAGGCCGGTGAGGGTGACGGCTTCGCCGAGGAGGCCGCCGCCGTTGCGGCGGAGGTCGAGGACGAGGCCTTTGATGCCCTGTTCCTTGAGGCGTTGGATGAGGACGGCGATGTCGTCGGTGGCGGAGTTCTGGTCCTTGGAATCGCGGCTGTCGCGTCCGTAGAAGGTGGGCAGGGTGATGACGCCGTAGGGCTGGAGTTCGCCCTTCGCGTCGGGGAGCTGGAAGATGGCGCCGTGGGCGCGGGCGGAGTCGAGGTTGATGAGGTCGCGCACGAGCACGATCTCGCGGCGCACGGCGGCGTCGGCGGCGTCGGCGGGCTGGATGAGGAGGCGGACCTTGCTGCCTTTTTCGCCGCGGATCATTTGCACGATGCGGCGGAGCTTCATGCCGACGACCTCGGTGTAGTCGCCCGTCTCCTGGGCGACGGCGAGGATCTTGTCGTTGGGCTTGAGCACGCGGGAGAGGTCGGCGGGGCCGCCGGGGATGATCTCTTTGATGGTGCAGACGTCCTCCTCGAGGCTGAGGAGCGCGCCGATGCCGAAGAGCTGGAGCCGCATGTTGACGCTGAAGTCGTCGTAGGTCTCGGGGGAGAAATAGGTGGAGTGCGGATCGTAGAGGGAGCCGATGGCGGTGAGGAATATTTCGGCCACGTCGCCGACCTGGAAGTCGTCGAGGTTCTTGAGGAGGCGGTCGTAGCGTTTGGCTACTTTGGCGCGCGCGTAGTCGAGCGTTTTGTCGTTGAGCAATTCCTGGAGGAGCTCGAAGCGGAGGCGGTTTTCCCAAAGGGCGTCGGCTTCGGCGGCGGTGGCGGGCCAGTCGAGTTTGCTGCGATCAATTTCGTAGG
>CAZOGV010000150.1:0-7066 GCA_964579225.1 uncultured Akkermansia sp.
GGCGGGCAGCATGAGCGCGCGGGCCTGCTCGCCCGCGAGCCGCAACGCCTCTTCCAGATTGGTGCCACCCTCGGCGGGAGTGCTTGCGGCGATCTCGATCAAACGTGCGGCCTGGTCGCCGGGCATATTCACCGCCAGCAAGCGCGGCGTGCGGGCGAAGCCGATCAAGGTCACGCGATCATCCGGACCGAGCAACGACGCCAAGGCCCCCAACGCCGCGCGCACGGTGGCCGTGCGATCCTCGCGCTCCATGGAGCCGGAGGTGTCGAGCAACACCGTGAGCCGCAAGGGCTGCGCGGCGGAGCGCCCGGCGGCGGGCACCTTCATGGCGATGCGCACGAGATTGCGTTGTTGCAGGAACGGATGGGCCGCCTGCTCGATCCGACACGCCACCGGCTCGCCCGCGACCGGAGCGGGATCACCGTAGTCGAACGCGTTGTAAAACTCCTCGGGACGAATGGTGGACGCATCGGGCAAGACCCCCCGCGCCAACGCAGCCTGCGCCACACGGAACGACGCGTCGGAGACATGAAGTGAAAAAGTGGATACAGCTTGCTCCGCCGTGACGGTCTCGGCGCGGAGGTCAGTATCTAGCGATTCCTTGGCAACCTGTGCTTCATAACGCCGAACCACATTTTTCAGGCGTTCTATGTTTCTCGATGTCTGCCTGACAATCACCGCGGTGCCATCATAGGCCATCGCAGCGCCGGGCACCGCGGCCATATCGACACCGGCCGGCTGAAAAAATCTCTTCAAAAGTTCGGTTTCTTCGCCGACGAGCGCCTCGCGACCCAACATCTTCGCAAGGGCTTCGCGCGACACCGGGATTAATTCTGTTTGGAGAGTAGTCGCGGGAGGGGTCGGTCGGACGAGCACGGTGTTTCCTCGGATCTCATACTCGTGGCCCACGTTTTCCGTGATGATATCGAGGATTCGTTTGAGGCTCATGTTCCTCAGGGTGATATTGATCATCGGGTCAGGCCCGGTGGAACCGGACAGCACGATGTCCAGCGGTGGAGAACCCGACTCCGTGCCTTCCGCCCCGAGGCTCGTCAGTGAAGCCAGGGCGCGTGAAAGCGGCACGCCGGTGAAATTCACCGAGGGCACGATAATGCGTTCCAACGGGGTGATCGTCATCGTGGCGTTTTCCCGCATCGACTCGGCGTCCTTGGAACTTTCATCGGCGAGCGACCGGCGAAATCGCACCTCGGCGGCGACCGTTTCCAGCCTGCGACTGTCGCCGACGGAGACGCCCGGGCGCTGCCAGGTGTCGGCGACTTCTTCCATCATGGATTCGCCCATTTGGTCGCGGCCAAGTTGGGAGGCATCGAACGCAACCCCGGACGCCCGCAACTGATACCGCCCGTCGGGTGCCGGAGATGATGGTGGCGGGGCGAAGGGATCCACGCCTGCGAGGCGCTGATTTTGGTCGGCCCATTGCTCGGCATCCGTGGCATCACGAACCTTAAAGACCTGGGGCACTCCGGCAGTGATCATGACGGTTTGTGATTTTTTCGGACCCACGACGGGGGCCGAAGTGGCTACTGGAGCGGGGGCAGGTGCAAAGGGATCCCCGGTATGCATAGAGCCATTGGCTCCGTCACCGTAGGAAGACGATGATTTATCCGATTCCGTCCCTCCCAAGTAGCTCAAACTCATAAACCCTCTGCCAGACACGCCATTCTCTGTCGAAGAATGCGACTCCGACCGAAATGCCGAATCGGTGGACAGCGATTGTTTATCTTTCAGTCCACCTTCATCTGAGTCCGCATCAACGCTCCTCGCACCAAGCCCAGACGTAACCAACCGAGCCGAAGGCAACTCGGGCATATCCCAAGCAGGCGCGGGTATGGTGGACTTACCATCAGCGAAGGAACCTCCATTCCTACGCGCGACTTGAATGCGATGCTCAATTTGCTCCGGCTCGCGCTCGGCCATTTCCATTATCGCCATCTGCTCGCGCTGGTTGGCGTCGGCCTGAAAAGCCGCCTTGTGAGACGACATTCTCACGCTGCCGGTCGTTGGGATGATCACCGCCGCCAAAATTCCCATCAGCGTCAGACACGCGGCCATCGGCAGCACCCAGGCGCGCCAGTCAGAATGGGTCGGCTTCACAACCTGGGTTCCGTTTTTGTCGTTCGTCGGCACCGCCGCCGCGTCTCCGCCGATCACGGCCAGCACCTTCGCCCGGCGTTCGGGTGACAGCACCATCGGCCGCGCATTCGGCCGCGCCGCTTCACGCACTAGGCCGTTGATCGCCTCGATGCGGCGCTTGAAGGCCGCCAGTTCGGGTTGCTCGGCGCAGAGGCGCGTCAGCTCGGAGGCCTCAAACGCGGAGGCTTCGCCCAAGACCCACGCGACCACGCGCGCTTCCAACTCGGGCGGGAGCTTGTTATCGGAATTGGAATTAAAAATGTCGTCGTTGTTCATCGTGTGCCTCCGTTTCAGCCCCGGCTTCCTTCGATGCCTGCGCGCTTCAATGCGTCGGCCAGGCCTTTGAGCAGGTGGTGCAGTTTGTAGCCGACGGTGCCGGCGTTCAGTCCCGTGCGCCCGGCGATCTCGTGGTATTTCAAATCCTCGTGGTATTTTAATTGGATCAATCCGCGGTCCTCGTCCGGCAGCTCGGCCAGAAACAGTCTCACCAAACCGACCGCCTCGCTACGGCCCATCTGGTCGGCGGGCATGACTTCGGTGGCGGGCAAGGTTTCCGCGGAATCGTCGAGGCCGGTTTCCTTGCGGTGGTCCCGCAGGTGGTTGAGCGCGAGATTGCGCACGCAGCGGTAGAGCCAGGCGCGCGGGTTTCCGACCTCGGACCAGAGCGGGTGCAGCCGGAGGAAGGATTCCTGAACCAACTCTTCGGCGACCGAGCGCCGTCCGACCAGTCCCCAGGCAAAGTGTAGCAGCGGCCCCTCTTCCGTCTCGAACAGCGCGGCCAGACTCGATGCGGGGGTATTCATCGCAGAATCAAGGACATAGCTCGCGGCCTCCGGCTCACGCAAGAGAGGAACGGCGAAGCATGGGGAGTCGGCGGGCGGCATGGCGTTTGGGTGGCGGCACAATCATGTCCTTGTTCCTTAAGACACGGTAGCGGGGTTTTTCTTGGAACGTTTTGGAGATTTTTTCCCGCAGACCATGTCTCTTGAACTCAACTCCGACGATACTCCCCCAAGAGCGACGTGAGATTGCGTCGGAACTCGGCTCTATCTACCCAGACACACCCTGAAAATGTGACGACGTAACGAATCGCCCCTGTTCTCCGTCACCGCGTTTTCAATTGGACGCATGGGGCCGCCATCCGGCCCCCGGCGTCCAATGCTCTGGGAATCGTGTTTCGGACGCATCACTGGCGGCGGTCAGGGCCGGGCCAACGAAACTCCGGATGTCCGTGATCACCGTGGAGAATGCGACCGTCGGCAGGCCATTGCGTTTGAGAAATGCCGTCCAGCGTAGCGCGCGCTCTCGGTCTGCGGCGAACGCATCGCTCAACCCCACTGGTATTCCCGTCGGCCAAGGCGTGGCCCGGCGGGCAAAGGTCGCCCGCAACGCGCGCACCAACGGCGCTCCATCGAATTCAAATCGGGCCGCCATAAATCGCAGATCGTAAAAATCCTTCATCCGGCTGTTTACCTCGCCCAATACAACCATCGCCTCGGTTTTTTCGGCGACGACGGTGTAAATCGGGTAGGCTCGAATCACCGGAGCGGAGAAATCCAGCAATCCAGGGAACGTGACGGTTTCCGGCTCCGGAGTCACGGCGTCGCCAAAGCCGATGTCCACCTGCACCGGAATGCGAGCCCCCGCCAGTCGGGCTTCCAGTTGCACGCGCAGACCGCCGTAATTGGCCTGCTCGCGAATGGGCGACACTCGCACGGAGGCAGACAAAAATTCCACCCCGTCAGGTGGAACAGACAGCTCGCACAGTTCCCGGAAAATCTTGCCGATCACCCCAATGTCATCCGATCCAAAACCCAGCAGATCGACATCGCGCGTAGGCCGGTGCATGCCGTCCGCCCAAACAGCGAACAACATCGCGCCCTTGAGCAAAAAACGGTCGGCATGCGCTGATTGCGTCAGGCGGAAAAGCAGTCGCTCGACCGCGAAGCGCGCGAGCAGCAGGTCGAACGCATCGCCGCGTTGTTGACTCAGGTTCAGCAGTCGTTGGCGAACGGATGCGCCGAGGTTGGTCTTGGGTTCGGGTGCGCTCACGTGAGTGATTCCAGATAAGGCCGCATCACATGTGCCACCCGGCAAACCCGCGCGGCCTGCATCAGTTCATCTGTCGTGCAACGTTTGGCCAGCCAGGCTTCGCGCAGGGCTTCCAGAGCCACGTCGAGACCGATCTTGTTTCGATATTTGAAGCAATCGGCCACGGTCTTGGCCGCAGAATAGACCTTTAGGGTGACGCCTTCGACGTCGTGCGTTTCGACCCCGAATGCAAATGCGGCGGGCGACAGCCACACCAGCCGCAGGGATTGTGCATCCTTAGCCTGGGCCGGCCTCCAACCGTGGCGGGGCAGGGCCAGCCACACTTCATGCGGGTTTTGCGTGGTCAGATCATGGAAGCGCAGAGCGCTCAGCAGGCAGACCACCCCGCGCGGCACGCGCTTGGCCGCCATCACCAGCGAGTGTTTTTCACCGACGGGGCTTTCGGGCAGCCGATACAGCCCCCGGCCAATGCGCTCCACCTCGCCGACCCTCAGGGCGCCAGCCAGCGTCACCCGACTGATTCCTGCGGCTTCGAGGTCACGAGACCGCTTAACCGTGGCATCACGGAAAACAGTTCTCAGGGCGGAAACCGTATCAACATTCATACAAAACCTAGTCACATATTTAGAAGTGAGGAGGTTTTGTAAAGATCAGACAATTTCCACCGGGGCAATTTCCACCGGGGCACCCTTGCCCGAGGGCGATCTGAAACAGCCGTGGAGTTTTCCGTCATTTCAAGGCGTCTGTCGCGCAGGCCAGCGGGTGCCATCCGGAAAATGGATCTGAATGGCAGGAGCGTTTGGGCGGAAGTTCATGCCGGTAAGCTCGGCGATCGTCCCGGCGTCTGTTAGCTTTATTCGCTTTCCCTCCGACAGCGTTATCCGATGTCCGTCCAAAAACGTGTGCCATGCGTCCCGTATGGCTTCCCGCTCGGAAAGGCTGAGCGCCTTTTGGCTGAGGCGACCGTTGCTGCCATTGGATTTTGGCAGATCGATGGTGGATGTGATCAGAGTGCCCAATGATTCCGTGAGTCGGGAATCGTCCTGGAGGGTGTTGGCCAACGCGTGCCAGAGCTCAAGTCGCGCACCGCACGCGATCGCGCCCTGCACTGCGGAGCGATGAAGAAATCCTTCCTGAGCCGTTTCCACGATTTGGACCAATCTTGGTGCAAAAACGGGGAGTTCAGATTTTCCGGCCACTTCACAGGCAACCCGCATCACGCCCCAGTCTGGATCGGCGAGCGCACGAAGCACGGGTCCTTCAAAGGCCTGTGGCATCGTTTGCGGAACCGCCAAGAGTGCGGCGATGCGCGAGGCGGCGGGACCGTTTTCGATGCCGGCCTGCACCCGGCTTTGCCAAGACGGATCTTCGGGACGCGGGATGGACGCGTCGGCGAGCTGATAATACCAGGCGAGGGTTTGCGCGGCATCGCCCGGTTGGGTGCGCCAACCTCTTGCCCGTAGGGATGCCAAGGTGTGAATGAGCGTCTGCTGCGGTTTGGGTGCGTCCAAGGTGTTGGCGTTCGAACCCGTGCGCGGAGCATGATAAACATCCAACGCCTTTTGCAGGGCGCCGAGCACGGCGGGCGCTTGTTCGGGGCCGCCGCGAGCTGTGATTATTCTCGCGGCCGCGGTGATCGCGTCAGTCTCGGCATGGGCAATCAGCTTCACCGCCGCTTCCATGATGTCGTCCTGAAAGCGTGGATTCCATGTGGCGGGCAGCAGCGGATCGATTTGGTGACGAGACCAAGCCCAGCCGTGCAATGCGGACTTGGTCGGGTCTTCAAACGACGGAAGACGGCGAAGGAGTTGCTGGCTCGCGGCGATGACGACTTCCGTCGATGTGTGTTCGAGGAGTTGAATGAGCGTGGAGGTGGCTTCGAGTGTGGCGATGTGACCGATCCCCGCGACGGCCGACGTCGAACCGGCTTGGGCGCGAGTGGTGAGCACGGGCAAGTAGGCCGGATGGCGGAGAACGCTGAGCTGTTTTTCGAACCGGAGGTTGTAGCCGAAAACCAAGGTGGAGTCGCTCGGTGCCGGCGGTCGGGAGGCGAAGAGTTTTTCGACATGAGCGGTGGCCTGAGCCTCCGCCGGTTCGGTGATGGTTAACGATGCTTGGGCGAAGGGAAGGGGTTGGCCCGCTTCGGTCTTCCATCCCAGATCGTGGCTGGCGGTGACGTGGTAGAGGCCGGTTGTTTTGAAACTGACGTAGCACTCCAGCGGGAAGGCGACTTCAGCGGTCTTGCCGGGTGCGATGTTGATTGTTCCCACCAACCCACCGCCACCCCAGCCGTAGGCTTCCGGCGGGAGCTTGGGCAGGTCGTTGTGGTTTTCATCCTGAACACGCACCTTCATGCGTTGAGGGTAGCCGGTGCTTCGATAGTCGCCGCCGCGGGTGATGGCAAAGGGCGTGTCGCCGGTGTTTTCAATGATGAGAGCTGCCGCAATCTCTTCGCCGATCATGGCCGAGGCGGGCAGTTGCAGGCGCAGTTTGGCGTGAGGCGGGGTCGGAAGCGCAACGAGGTGGTTGACGAAAACGAGGACGGCCAAGGCGAAGAAAAGGGGCTTCATGATGAGATTCGCAGTGGGATTTAACCACGAACTGCCCGGAACTGCCGAGTCGCAATGTGACTCGGGCGAAGGGACGCGGATGACAGGAATTGATGTCAGCGAGGGCGCCGCCGCTCCTTTGACATCACTTTGTGTTACACCCATGCGGGCGTGTGCTTGATTTCCGCGTTGGCGTGGAGCTTCCGAGGCGTTGGGGTTCGACGCTTCCATGTCGTCCACCGCCTCTTCCCCGATCCCCAACGTCCTCGCCGAGCGCTACGCCTCGCCCCTGATCAAGGACATCTGGTCGC
>CAZOGV010000151.1:0-7005 GCA_964579225.1 uncultured Akkermansia sp.
CCCCACGCAACGCGGCGGGGTGCGGCGACCCCGCCCTACACAAAATCAACCCGCGCCGGGCGTGAGCTTGCGCTCGGTGAGCGGGAGCATGACGCCGCGACGGAAGAGCGTCACCTGGCCCGTGCTCGACGAGACCACGATGCTCACGCAATCCGTCGCCACGCTCACCGCCGCCGCCGCCGCGTGGCGGCTGCCGAGCCCGCTGGGCAACAGGTAATTGCTATCGGCCGCCTGCAACAGGCTGCCAGCCGAGGCGATGACGCCGTCTCCATGAATCACGAACGCGCCGTCGATGGAGGAAAACTCCTTGATGGTCTCGTCCATGAAGGGATTGAGGATGTTGCGGTCCTCCTCCTTGTATCCATAAAATGGATTCAAAACCAGCGGCTTGGTCAGGCGTTCCACGCGGGCGGTGTCGCCGACCACAAAAATGCAGCCGACGGGCTTGCCCTCGCGACCCTCGACGCCGAGTTCCATCGCGATGCCGATGACGCGCTCGAGCACCTCGGGCTTCACGTCGTCGGGCAGCAGGTCGGCCTGGCCGCCGAGCAGGGTCTGGAACTCGCGCTCCACGTCCACGATGACGACGGTGTCGAACTGGTTGCTGCCGGCGAGACCGCCAACGCAGCAGATGCGGTCGTTAAATGAAATGATGCCGCGCGTCAGGGCCACGAACATCGCGCTGCGCAGCTGAGCCATGCGATGCGCGGAAAAGGAGCGCACCTGGATGACTTCGACGGCGCGGTCGGTGTCGGACTCGTCGTCGAGTTCCACATGGTTTCGCGTGACTAGAATCGTCTTGGCCTTGGGAAACCACGCGCCGGGCTCGATACCGCCGACGAAGGTGTCGCCGAAGACCATGATGGCGCGGCAACCGGCACCGCGCGCGACGCGGTCGGCCTCGCGGATCATGAGGCGGTTGATGCGATTTTGCTGGGCCTGGATGGGCCGCGCGAGGATGCCGCTCACGCCCGCGACCATGCGATCATGCATGTCGCCAAGGGTGGGCGCGGCGACCAAACTGGCGACCAGCTCGGGCTCCTTCACGAGGCGCGCGATGGTGGCGAGGACCTGCAGGTAATCGCGGGCGCGTTCGTCGGCGAGGAGGAGAATGATGAGGTGGGCGCGTTCGCCTTCGAGGGTGCCTTCGTGGATGATGCCCTCGCGGCTGCGGCCGACGACGACCACGTAGCGGCGGGGCATTTTCACCCGCACGTGAGGGAGCGCGACGCCGTTGCCCAAGTAGGTGGTCATCGTGCTCTCGCGCTGCATGAGACCGCGAAGCAGGACCTCGCGCCGGAGGTCGGGGAAACACGCAGAGGCGTTGTCGAGCAGCTCGTTGAGCGCGCCTTTCAAATCAGTCGCGCGCAGGTCGATGAAACGATTGCGGGCGAGATGACGTTCGAGGCGCATGGGAGGAGCGGCGGGCTAGGCGGAAGCTAAGGGGTTTGAACTCACTCTGACTGCTGACGACGGCCACCTGGGCCGCGAGGGGGGTTTATTTCTCCCACTCCAGCGCGCCCTTTTTGATCTCATAGAAGAGACCGAGGACCAGCACGCCGAAGAAGAAGCCGATGGGGGCGAGGATCGAGATGTTGTTGGCCAGAAAATCGCGGTAGATGAAGGCCCACGGAATCAGGAAAACGATCTCGATGTCGAAAAGGATGAAGAGCATCGCGGTGATGTAGAACTTCACCGAAAAGCGGGTGTGGACGATGCCCTCGGCCTTCACGCCGCACTCGTAGGCGGTGTCGGTGATGGCGGTCTTCTTGCGCGCGCGCTGACCGAGCAGATGGCTCACGCCGACGATCATGACGGCAAGGCCGGCGGCCAGGATGAGCTGGATAAGAACAGGTGCGAAATCGGCGGCGGTCGTCATGCGGGAAGATCGAGAAGGGCGTTAAGGCACAGGCGCAAGCGGCAGGCGGCAAGGGTGTTTTTTACGGGTGATTTTTTACGGGTGAAGCCCCGGGAACGCCGACTTTCCAGTCGGCAGGTTCGAGATGCGGGCACGAAGGACGGATGCCGACTAAAAGCCGGCGCTCCCGGGCGCGACCGGCTCGATCCGCACCGGCTCGGCGCCGCGGCGTTTGCCGATCTCCAGCGTCTCGGCGAATTCGAGGGTTCGGATCGCTGAGCTGATGGGCTCAAAACCGGCCTCGCGGCGGGCCTGGTTGATGCGGGTCAACATCAGCGAATCCATGAGCACCGGATCGGTGCCGAGCCAGAGGCGCGGCTCGCCGCGGGTGTAGAGCGAGTTGAAGGCGGGGCCGCCCACGAATTGCCACTGCTCGAGACTCGCGAGCGTGAAGGCCCAAGTCTGGCGCAACTCGGGGATCGCGGCCATCTCGGCGACGGCGGCCGGGGCGCTGCGCGTGCTGCGGAAAAAACGCGAGGTGTTGGACGCGTTCCAGAGCGTGGCGTTGACCAGCGCACCGTTCACGCCGAGCGCCTCGTGGTCGGTGTAAACGGGCAGGTTAATCCAAAAATCCGCCTCCAGAAACAAGGGCGTGGCAAGGAAGCTCTTGCGGTCGGCGTCGAGGTCGATGGTCGCGTCTGGATTGGCGACGCCGAGGCGATCCAAATCGAAGTCCGGCGCGCGATCCTGACGGCCCGACAAAATGGGATCGAAGCGCGAGGGCAGCGGGCTGTCGTAAAACCAGATCGGGTCGTAATAACGCCCCGACTCCAGCACGAAAAACGGGTGCCCCGCGAAGGGCGGCGCGAGGCGCGGATCGGCGGGCAGGTAACCGGTGAGGCGTAGGCGCAACTGGTTGAGGCCGACGAGGAAAATGTCTTCGCGCTTGTAGCCGCGCCGCATGAGCGCCTCCACCACCGCGCGCACCAGCGGCTGGGGCGTGGCGAGACCGGGGCCGGACTCCGCGTAGAGTTTTAAACCGACCTTGCCCTTTTCGCCGGGGGTAAGTTTGCGGCCCGCCTTCGTCTCGAATTCGCGGATCAAGGCCTCCACCGCGCCTGCATAACGATCCGGGCTCGACATCGCGGGCGTGGCCCCGGCGGGGAGCGGCGGCAGGGCAACTTCCCACAGGTTGCCGGCGCGCAAGGCGACGGCACCAAGCAGGAGCATAAACAAGGAAATCGAAAGACGATTGAGCATACGGATAGGCGCGACCCTTGACAGAGCATCCCCCGGGCCGAAAGTGCAACCTCGCCCGAGATGCCGCGCCTCAAAGAAAGCTGCAAACAGGACCTCAAGTTGCGCATCAGCATCGTTGACGTGGTTTCCCGTGTAGCCACACCGCGACGCGCCGGAGGCAACCGTTTCAAGGCCCTCTGCCCCTTTCACCAGGAGAAATCGCCGAGCTTCCACTTCGACGCCGACAAAGGTTTCTACAAGTGCTTCGGCTGCGGCAAGGCGGGCGACATTTTCACCTTCGTGCAGGAGACCGAGGGGCTCAACTTCACCGAATCCGTCGAGACGCTCGCGCAACGTTTCAACGTGCCGCTCGAATACGAGGAGGGCGGCGGCGGACCCTCGCGCGAGGAGCGTTCGCTGCGGCAAGAGTTGTTCGATCTGCACGAGTTCGCGACCGAGCATTTTCACCAAGCGTTGAAAGGCCCGGGCGAAGCCGCTGCTTGGATGCGCGACTACTGGGTGAAGGATCGCCGCTTCACCGCCGAGCTCGCCGACGAATTCAAAATCGGTCTCGCCGACGCCACCGGCGGCGGACTCGGCGCGGCGGTGATGCGCAAGAAATTCTCCGAGGCGGCCATCCGCCAATGCGGCTTGTTTTTCATCTACGAAGATCAGGCGCTCACGTTGCATTCGCTGCGCCCACGCTTCCGCGGCCGGCTCATGATCCCGATCCGCGACCACCAGGGCCGCGTCGTCGCCTTCACCGCGCGCCAGACCAAGCTCACCCCCGAGGACGATCCCGCGCACGAGGCCAAATACGTCAACTCGCCCGAGACGCCCATTTTCACCAAGGGCAACCTGCTCTTCAACCTCGACCGCGCCCGCGCCCACGCCGGCGAGGGCAAACCCTTCGTCATGGTCGAGGGCCAGCTCGACGCGCTGCGCTGCTGGTCGGTCGGACTCAAAACCGCCATCGCCCCGCAAGGCACCTCGATCACCGAGGGCCAACTCATCCTGCTGCGCCGCTACCACACCGAGCTCGAATGCTTTTTCGACAGCGACGGCGCCGGCCAAAAAGCCGCTCTGCGCCTCCTCCCCCTCGCGCTCAAAACCGGCATCGAGGTGCGCTTCCTCACCCTCGACGGCGCGGGCAAGGTCGATCCCGATTTGCTGTTCCTGGAAAAAGGTCTCGCCGGCTACGACGAGGTGAAGGCCGGCTCCTTCGGCGGCATGCAGTTCATGAGCCGCTACATTTTGCCGGACGCGCGCAACGCCACCGCCGAGAAAACCCAAACCGCCGTGCGCGAAATTTACGGCGTCATCGCCGCCGCCGAGTCCGGATTACTGCGTTCAAAATTCCTCGCCGAAATTGCGCCCGCGATAGGAGCCTACGGCATATCGCCTCATATTTTTGAGTCTGACTTCGCCGCATTCCTCTCCGGCGGCGGCCGTTCCGCCGCCGGTCCCGCTTCGCAACAGCTTGCTCCGCCTCCGCCATCAGACTCCGCCGAGCCCACCGACGATCCCTCCGCCCCCGAGCGCGACCTCCTCCTCCTCGTGCTCCACTTCGAAGCCGTCGGCGCGCCGCTCGCAGCCGCCTGCCCGCACGATTGGATCAACGACCGCATCCTCTCCGGCGCTTTGCTCAACCGCTTCCTCGCCGAATTCTCCGAAGGCCAGTGGCCCGGCCGCGACCACCTTGACAGCCTGCTCGAGACCGCCGCCGAGCGCGCCCTCATCTCTTCTCTCCTTTTCGAAGCCCCCCTCATCGATGACCCCGGCAAGGTCGCCCTCGAAGGCCTCACCCGCCTCCGGGCCCGCGCCATCGCCCCCCGCATGCGTGAAATCGACCTGCAACTCGCCAACGCAGGCGCCGACAACACGATTGACGCCACCGCATTGCTAAAAGAACGCTCCGAGCTCCAACGTCGCCTGCGCTCCCCCCTTGCGCTCGCCGCCGTCGCCTGATAGCCTGCTCGTTTTTCGCCTCTCTACGCCCGCCTCCTTTTCCGCCCTCGTCCGAACTCCCAACCATGCCGCGCAAAGCCAAGTCAGCCTCCGTCTCCGCCCACTCCGACGCCGTCGAGTCCGCCATCGAACACACCCGAAACGCCGACGGCGGCTCGTCCGACAACCCCGTGGACAACCTCCCCCCTGGAGGCATCAACGACAAGATCCGCGCCCTCATCCGCCTCTCCAAGGAGCAGGGCTACCTCACCTTCGACGACATCAACGAGGCCCTCCCCGACTCCGTCGAAAACCAGGATGAAATTGATAACGTCCTCTCCATTCTCCAGAACCTCGAGATCGAGATTCTCGAGCCCGAGCAGGTCGAGGACTTCAAGGCCCGCCAGGTCAAGGAAGAGGAAGAAGAAACCCGCACCTCGCAGAACGACATCCTGGACGACCCCGTCCGCATGTATCTCAAGCAGATGGGCCAGGTTCCCCTGCTCACCCGCGAGCAAGAGGTCGAAATCTCCAAACGCATCGAGACCGCCGAACTGAAGGCGCAAGGGGTTCTCTTCGAGGCCGCCATCATCGGCAAATACATCGCCGGCCTCGGCGCGAAGCTCATCGACCGCTCCGAGCGCTTCGACCGCATCGTCATCGACAAGAAGATCGAGAGCCGCGATGCCTACTTCAAAAACCTGCCCAAATACGTCGAGCTTACGACCAAGAACGAGAAGTCTGTCGCCGACTCCTGGGAAGAATACCAGAAGGCCAGGAACGACGCCGACCGGAAAAAGATCCTCGCCAAACACGCCAAGCGCGAGGCCACCCTCCGCACCAACTTCTCCAAGTATTTCTTCAAGCTGAAGGTTTACGAGGAGTGGCTCGAAACCCTCCAGCCCACCCTCAGCGAGATCGAGGCCCTGCTCGCCCAGCTCGAACGCTCCAAGCACCCCAAGACCAAAAAAGACGCCGCCATCGACTCCAAGGCGATCGGTGCCCGCCTTAAGCAAATCGAGAGCGAGTGGCGCATCGAGCCCAAGCGCTTCGTTGAAGTCGTCCGCCAGACCAACGTCCACATCCGCGAGGCCCACCAGGCCAAGACCGAGATGGTCGAGGCCAACCTTCGCCTCGTGATCTCCATCGCGAAGAAATACACCAACCGCGGCCTCTCCTTCCTCGACCTCATCCAGGAGGGCAACATGGGCCTCATGAAGGCCGTGGAAAAATTCGAGTATCGCCGCGGCTACAAGTTCTCCACCTACGCCACCTGGTGGATTCGCCAGGCCATCACCCGCTCCATCGCCGACCAGGCCCGCACCATCCGCATCCCGGTCCACATGATCGAGACGCTCAACAAAGTGATGCAGGTCCAGAAGCAGCTCCTCCAAGAATTCGGCCACGAGCCGAGCCCCGAGGAAGTCGCCGACGAGATGGGCCTGCCCGTCGAGCGCGTGCAGCAAATCATGAAGATGGCCCAGCAGCCCATCTCCCTCCAGTCGCCCGTCGGCGACGGCGACGACACCAGCTTCGGCGATTTCATCGAAGACAAGTCCGCCGAGAACCCCTACGACATGACGGCCTACTCGCTCCTCCGCGAAAAGATCGTCGATGTTCTCGACTCCCTCACCGAGCGCGAACAACGCGTGCTCAAACTCCGCTTCGGTTTGGTGGACGGCTACAGCCGCACCCTCGAAGAGGTCGGCAAGCAGTTCAAGGTCACCCGCGAGCGCATCCGCCAGATCGAGGCCAAGGCCCTGCGCAAGATGCGCCACCCCACGCGCCTTCGCCAGCTCACCGGCTTCTTCGACGCCGAGCAGCCCGACAACGCGCAAAACCTCATCAAGCAAGTCCAGGCCAACAAGCCCGTCTTCCCGAAGATGAGCTAAGCGGGCCGCGCCCCGGGAGCGCCGGCTCTTGTGCGCCGGGGAGCATTCAGCCGGCATCCGCCCCCGCCG
>CAZOGV010000152.1:0-6731 GCA_964579225.1 uncultured Akkermansia sp.
GACCTGCTCCAGTTCGGCCCCCGAAAAGCCCTCCGCCTCCCGAGCGACCCGCTCCGAGCCCCGCGCCCTGCGACCCTCCGGCCACTCCGGCACCCGCCTCCCCGCCCGCGCCCTCTTCCGCGCCGAAGCCGACCGCGCCGACTTCGGCTCGCGTATCCATAAAACATTACAACGCCTCGCCTGGCTCGACACCACCTCGCCGAATCCCGCGTCCGCCATCGACCTCCGCGACCAGCCCACCGACATCACCGCCACCATACGCGCCCTCCTCGCCACCCCCGCCGTCCGCACGCTCTTCACCAAACCCTCCTCCCCCTGCGACCTCTGGCGCGAGACCCCCTTCGAACTCGTCTTAGGCGAGCGTTGGATCAGCGGCCAATTCGACCGCGTCCACCTCCACCGCGACCCCGCCGGCCACCTCCTCCGCGCCGAGATCATCGACTTCAAAACCGACCGCATCGCCACCCCCGAGTCGCTCGCCGCCGCCACCGCCCGCCACCGCCCCCAGCTCGCGACTTATCGCGAAGCCCTCGCCCGCCTCGTCGGCCTCCCCGAGACCGCCATCACCACCCACCTCGTCTTCACCACCACCCACACCGGCCCTCAACTCGTCACCCTCCCGGCCTGACCACCCCGCCTTTGTCGCGTTCTTGCACCCCCAACCACAACCGGCCACCGTCCCCCCCATGCCAACCGTCGCCGCCAAGAAAAAGCCCGCCCGCAAGGCCACCTCTAAACGCCCCGCCACCCTCCGCATTCCTTCGTTCATGCAGAAGGATCCGCAAACCGGGCTGATCGTCGCCAAAGCAAGACCCGGCGTTCGCGTCCTTAGCACGGCCGAAGTGCGCGCCTTGGCCGACGCATGAAATACCTTTTCGATTCCGACGCCCTTCTTGCGCTCGGTTACGCCGGACACCCGCATCACGCGAAGACCTTGGCCTTTTATTCCGCGCACACCGGAGCGGGGAGATTCTACACCACACCCATCACCGAACTGGCCTTTGTGCGCATTGGCACGGTTGCCGGTTACTTTTCCGATCTGGCGAGCGCGCAAACCGCCCTCGCTCTCATGCTCGCCTCGGCGCGCGGCCGTATAGCCTTCTTACCCGACGACCTCGGCGCGGCGTCGATGCCCGCCTACGTGAAACGCGCAAAAGACACCACCGACGGCCACCTCCTCGCCCTCGCCACCCGCCACGGAGCCAAGCTCGCCACCCTCGACACCGGAATCCCCGGCGCTGAACTGATTACATAATCCGCCGTTAAGAGCCCCTGCGACTTTCACCCCGCTCGCGCAAACCGCTCCCCGCATTCTTGCCACGCACGCGCCCTGCCTCCACCGTTCCTCCCATGCCAACCGTCGCCGCCAAGAAAAAGCCCGCCCGCAAGGCCACCCGCGCCCGCCGCTCTGCCGCGCCCCGCGCTCGCCTCACCCCGCCGCCCGGTCTAAAAGCCTCTGAAATTGCCGACCGGCTCCCCCCGCCCTCGGCCGATTTCGACGCGGAGGCCGTCGAGCGGGTTATCGCCTGCCGTTCAGACCGGTGATTTACGACGCCAATTTCCTCGTTGCCGTCCAGGGCCGCAAAAAAGGATTCACCCGCGCCGAAGCCTTGGCGTGGATGAAGCGCGAAGATGACGGCGTGGGCTACATTCCCCGCTTGGTTGAGATCGAGTTCCTTGGCGGTTTTTCATCCGACGCGGAAGCTGCTCGCCACCTCGAACTCTTCACCGTTTTACCCTTGGATAAAACGGTATTGGCCGAAGCCGTCACCGTCATGCGCGAGCTACGTTCCACCGGCAAAGGCATCGGCGCGGCCGATTCCATCATTGCAGCCACCTGCCGACTCTACGGCCTCCCCATCGTCACGGAAAACGTCAAACACTTGGGCCGTGTCAAAGGCGTCATTGCCATCAACTACATGGACAGGTCCCGCCGTTACCATTAACGGCCCGCCCCCTTTTCAGCGCCCGACAACATCACCGACTCAGGCCTTGTGCGCGTCATTTGGTGACGGCCTTAAAATCCGAAGCCTAATCCCCCGCGCGCCCCTCACCCCGCCGCCTTCACCGCCGCCGCCACCTGCGCGAACGGCACCCGCGCCGCCGAGCCGAATAGCGCATGCCGCGTCAGCTTCGCCTTCGACAACCCAGGCGACGCGATCCCGCACAAAAACCGTGTCACCTGCCGCCCCACCCCCAAGGCCTCCGGATACCGCGCGCGCAACTCCGCCAAGGCCTCAACCGGCACCTCATAGCCCGCCCCACCCGCCTCGCCCGCTCCGCGCTCCAAACTCACCGCCGCCTCGCCGTCACAACGCCCGCAGTGCCCGCAATCGCGCCCCAGATCCTCGCCGAAATACGCCAACAGCCGCCGCACCAGGCACCCCTCGCCGCCGAGCAATTCCGCCACCGCCGCGCTCCGCTTTAGATCACTCTTCTCCCGCGTCGCGAAGCGCTCGCACAGCTCGCTCCACACCGCCTTCAAATCCTCCGGTGCCCGCGCCACCCGATACCCCTGCCGCACGCCCGCGACCTGCAATTCCAGATCGCCCTTCTCCTCCAAAAACGTGAGCGCCTTCACGATCCGCTCGCGCTCCCCGCCCAGCGCCTGCGCCGCCTCGTCCAACACCACCGAGTGCCATACCCGCCCCACTTTCGCCAAGCCAAAGAGCCCGCGCAAAAACGCCTGCCGATCCGCGTCGAAACGCCCCAGCACCGTCTCCGGCTCGCGCCGAAACTTCCACTGATACGTCGTGTAAAACGGTCCCGTCGCCTCGATCAATCCGCCCAGCTCCAAATACGTCAGCGCCGTCGAAACCACCAACTGCCGGATGTCGTGTTTCCCCGACAACTCGTAGGTCGAAATATCAAAACGCTCCCCCGCCTCCTTCCCCGCCAACAAGCCCTTCAATAAATCCCGCAACGCCTCCCGCGTCGGCGTGTCGCCGTAAGTGAAATTCTCCAACACCGTCAGATCCTCCCCCGACGCGAGAATCTCACAATACGACGCCGCGCCATCCCGCCCCGCGCGACCGATTTCCTGCGCGTAGTTCTCGATGCTCTTCGGCAGATTGTAGTGATACACCGCGCGGATGTTCGCCTTGTCGATGCCCATGCCGAACGCGATCGTCGCCACCGCCACCGTGTCCTCGCCCGCCATGAAACGGTTCTGCACCGCCTCGCGCGCCTCCGACTCCATGCCCGCGTGGTAGGCCTCCGCCGGATACCCCTCCGCCGCCAGCGCCTCCGCCACCTCCTCCGCCGTCTTCTGCAAGGTCACATAGACTATCGACGGCCCGCGCGGCCTCTCGCGCAACCTCGCCAACAACACCCCCAAGCGCTCGCCCGGCGCACACGCCGTCGCGCGCAAATAAAGATTCGGCCGATAAAACCCCGTGTGCACATGAGCCGCCGGCTCGATCTCGAACGCCCGGCAAATGTCCTTCGCCACCTCCGGCGTCGCCGTCGCCGTCAAACCCAACACCCGCCCCACCCCGAGCTCCCGCGCAAACCCCGCCAGCTTCAGATAATCCGGCCGAAAATTGTGCCCCCATTCCGAGATACAATGCGCCTCGTCGATCACCAGCAGATCGATTTTCAGCGTCTTCAACTTCGCCAAAAACCGCTCGTTCGAAAACCGCTCCGGAGCGACATACAACAACTTCAGCGTCCGCGCGCGCAACGCATCCTGGATCGCCTCAAACGTCTCTCGCGACACACTCGAATCCAGCCGCGCCGCCGCGATTCCCCGCGCCTGCAAAAAGTCCGTCTGATCCTTCATCAACGCGATCAGCGGCGACACCACCACCGTCAGCCCCTCCAGCAACAGCGCGGGCAACTGATAACACAGACTCTTCCCGCTCCCGGTCGGAAACACCGCCAAGGCCGACCGCCCCGCCAGCAGATGCCCGATCACCTCCGCCTGCCCCGCGCGAAACCCCTCAAATCCAAACCGTTCGCCCAACACCCGCCGCACTTCGTCCGCTCGTGAATCATCCATTCCCTACCTTGCCACCCACTCGCCAGAATGCACCAAAAAACACAAAAGCCGCTGAAATTCAGCGGCTTAAAAATGGTGGACCCTACTGGACTCGAACCAGTGACCTCTTCCATGTCAAGGAAACGCTCTAACCAACTGAGCTAAGGGTCCGGGGAAAAACGGGAGGCGGAGTAAGGACAACCCCGCCCAAACTCGGCAAGAACAAATCTCACGAAATCTTTCCGCCCAAAGACCGCCTCCGGCGTGGCACGGGCATCCTGCCCGTGGTCTTCTCTCCGCGCTTGCCCCGCCCCGCCCGCCCCGCGTGACTCGCTCCCTCGCTCCATGCTCCAGACCCTGCGCATCCGCAACCTCGCCCTCCTCGAAGAAGTCGCCCTCGATTTCGAATCCGGTTTCACCGTCGTCACCGGCGAGACCGGCGCCGGCAAAAGCATCCTCCTCGGCGCTCTCGGCCTGCTCGCCGGCGAACGCGCCGACAAAACCATCATCCGCCAAGGCGCGCCCGCCTGCGAAGTCGAGGCCGCCCTCTACTTCGAAAAACCCGCGCGCCTCGACACCCTCCTCGCCGAGCTCGATCTCCCTCCCACCGAGGACGGCCTCCTCGTTCTCAAACGCAGCCTCCCCCGCGAAAAAGCCCCGCGCATAAGCGTCAACGGCGGCCTCGCCACCCTCTCCGCCCTCCAGCGCCTCGGCGAAGCCTGGATCGATTTTCACGGCCCCAGCGAACCCCGCCGCCTCCTCAAGGAGTCCTGCCAGCTCGAACTCCTCGACCTCTTTGCCCGCAACGAAAAAGAACTCGCCGCCTACCACGCCGCCTACCGCGCCTGGCGCGATCTCGTCGCCGAACGCGAACGCCTCACCCACGAGACCCGCCTCGCCCCCGACCAACTCGCCTTCATCGAGACCCAGCTCGCCAAGCTCGACGCGCTCGATCTCACCGACGACTCCATCGCCACCCTCGAACGCGATTTCTCCCGCCTCAACCGCGCCCAGGAACTCACCCAACTCTGCGGCGCGCTCGAAAACGGTCTCGCCGGCGACGACGGCGTCACCTCCCGCCTTGGCGCGCTCCTCCGCGAGGCCCACCAACTCGAACAACTCGACCCCGCCAGCCGCCCCCTCGCCGAGCGCCTCCACGCCGCCAGCATCGAGCTCAACGACCTCGCCGACGAGGTCCGCACCCTCGGCGGCCAGTTCAACTTCGACCCCGAGCAGGCCGAGCAACTCACGCAAAACATGACCGCATGGCTCGACGCCAAACGCCGCCACGGCCCCGATGTCGCCGCCGTCGCCGAGGCCCGCGAAGAACTCCGCCGCCGCATCGAGATCCAGGGCGACCTCGAAGGCGCGCTCGCCCGCCTCGACAAACAAATCTCCGACGCCCACCGCGCCGCCTCCGCCGCCGCCCGCGCCCTCCGCGCCCGCCGCGAAAAAGCCTCCGCCGAACTCGCCAAGGTCGGCGCCAAAAGCATCGCCCGCCTCGGCTTCAAAAAAGCCGAGTTCCTCGTCCGCCTCGTCGCCCTCGCCGAACTCGGCCCGCAGGGCGACTGCGGCGTCGAGTTCCTCTTCTCGCCCAACGTCGGCGAAGCCCCGCTCCCGCTCTCCCGCATCGCCTCCAGCGGCGAGCTCGCCCGCGTGATGCTCGCGCTCAAGACCGTGCTCGCCGACCTCGACGGCGTGCCCGTCCTCGTCTTCGACGAGGTGGACGCCAACGTCGGCGGCGAGATCGGTCGCGTCGTCGGCGAGCAGATGGCCGAGATCGCCCGCGGCCACCAGGTGCTCTGTATCACCCATCTCCCGCAGGTCGCCGGCCTCGGCGACCGCCACCTCGTCGTCGAGAAGGACCAGTCCGGCGAGCGCGCCGTTGTAACCATAAAACCAATACACGGCAAAAAAACCGAGCGCATCGACGAACTTGCCCGCATGCTCGGCGACCGCAACGCCAAGAGCGCCCGCCAGCACGCCGAAGAACTCATCAAAGGTTGAAGCCCCCGCCACCTTCAACTTAACCTTTCATCTTAACCTTGCGGCTCCGCCGCGCCCCACCATGCGCCACTGTCTCTACCCCGGCACCTTCGACCCCATCACCTTCGGTCACCTCGACGTGTTGGAGCGCGCCGCGCGTCTCTTCGACAAGGTCACCGTCAGCGTCGCCGCCAACCCCGGCAAAGGCCCCCTCTTCAGCCAGGAACGCCGCGTCGAACTCGTGCGCGCCGTAACCGCCCACTTGCCCAACGTGCAGGCCGTTCCCTTCGACGGCCTGCTCGTCGATTTCGCCCGCAAACAAAACGCCATCGCCGTCATCCGCGGCATCCGCGCGCTCTCCGACTTCGAATTCGAGTTCAACATGGCGCTCATGAACCGCCACCTCGAGCCCACCCTCGAAACCATCTTCGTCATGCCGCGCGAGACCTACAGCTACACCAGCTCGAACCTCGTAAAACAGGTCGCCAAGCTCGGCGGCGACGTCTCCCACTTCGTGCCGCCCCTCATCGTCGCCGCCCTCCGCGAAGCCCACGCCAAGGCTTGATCCTTTGGACTGCGGCGGCTTGACGCCCTACTCCGCCAAGGCTCCGAAGGGCGCGGCCGCTCTCGACGGCGCGGCTCGACGCGCCGCCAAAAAAAAATCCCCCGTCGGCGAAACATTCGCCGCAACCCGCCGCGCCCCCCCCGGCGTCAGGAGTGTTTCCCGTCCGCGCGCGCCCGCTCATGCGCGCACGAGTTAGATCAC
>CAZOGV010000153.1:0-6724 GCA_964579225.1 uncultured Akkermansia sp.
CTCGGGAAAACGCGCTCTGCACCCCCTTGCGCTCACTCTATGGGACGGCTGTGGTATTTATCCTCACGTCAGGCGCTTTCGCCAGTAATCGGGGTGACGCTTCACATGCGCGACGGCGACCAGTTGCAGGCGGTCGGGGCGCTCGGCGAAGATCACCGCGTAAGGGAAACGGCGAGCGCGATGGCGGCGGGTGCCATGACGCCATGGGCCATGTCGCCGGGGCGCGGCTTCGATCTCGGCGACCAAGCGACGGATTTCCTGATAAAACCGTTCACCGAGCCCGCCTGATTTCTCGGCATAAAATTCAATGGCGGCCAAAAATTCCGCCTCGGCCTCGGGGTGGAATATCGCGGGTTTCTTCACCGGCGGGCGAGCACACGGCGGGCGCGGGCGAAGACTTGCGCGGCGGGCACGCCTTGCACGCGACCGCTATCCAAATCGTCCAAGCGGCTTTTCACGGTGTCGGCCCAAGCTTCCTCGACCGCCGGGGCGAAGCTGGTTGGCCAAAGCTGGGCGTTTAGGCGCTCGGCGACCTGCTGGCGGGCTTTGCGTGGCAGGCGGAGGATTTCGGCCTCGATCTGTTCAACGGTGGTCGTGCTCATGATGTGGACGTTGCGGGCTCGTCGCTCGCTGGCAACCGTCTCGACGGGGGGAGGCGGCGGTTTCGTAGAGCGTCGCTTCGATGGCGCGAACGCCGTTCGGGTGCTTGCAGCAACGGGACACAAAGGCGGCGGTGAGCGCGCCGGCTCCGGCCCCGGCGTCGAGCAGGCGCACGGTGGGCGGGAGCGGGCTGAAGAGGGACGCCATGAAATCGGCCACCGGCGACGGGGTGAGGAACTGTCAAAGTTCCTCCTGGCGTCTTCTGGGGGGAGCGATTTCGGCGGCCAGCGGCATGTGTGGCCGGAAAGTGAACACGGGGCAAACACGGGGCAAGGGCGGAGGAAATCGAGGCCCCAAAATCGAGGAACCGACACGGCGAAGTGGAACGCAGGCCGGGCCGGTGCAGGCGAAGACCGACAAGCGGCTGGCGGCGTTTTTTGGGACGCTGGGTTGTGACACAAAAAAGCCCCGGCGGAGGCCGGGGCTTTTTGAGGCTTTGGAGACGATGGCAGGCGGGACGCCTGCGCTACTTTAGACGGCGGCCAAGGTGATCTTCGCCGGGTCGTGGCGGTAGATCGTCTTCGGGAAATCCGGGGTGGGCGGGAAGGGCACCACTTTTTGGAACTTCGCCAGGCTCGCGCTCCAGTTGTCCACGAGGGCCTTGGCGTGGGGGCTGCCGGTCAGGCGGGCGTGCAAGGCGATCAAGTCGCGCAGGCTGTCGGCCTCGGCGCCGGCTTCGAGGCGCTCGATGCCGATCATGGCGGGGTTGATCTTCTTCGCGAACGTATCCGTTTCGTCATACACGAAGGCCACGCCGCCGCTCATGCCGGCACCGAAGTTCACTCCGGTGGGACCAAGGATGACGACGATGCCGCCGGTCATGTATTCGCAGCCGTGGTCGCCCACGCCCTCGACCACCGCGGTCGCACCCGAGTTGCGCACGCCGAAGCGTTCACCCGCGCGGCCGGCCGCGAAGAGGTGGCCGCCGGTGGCGCCGTAGAGACAGGTGTTGCCGATGATGGACTGGTCTTTCCAGACGAAGGTCTCGGTGGCCTTGGGACGGATGATAATCTCGCCGCCGTTGATGCCCTTGCCGACGTAATCGTTGGCCTCGCCTTGGAGGGTGAGGCGCACGCCGTTGACCAGGAAGGTGCCGAACGACTGGCCAGCGCTGCCGGTGAAGGACAGGTCGATGGTCCCGGAGGGCAGGCCTTCGTCGCCGTTGAGCAGCGCGATCTGGCCGGAGAGCATGGTGCCGATGTCGCGGTTGACGTTGGTGATCTTGTAGCGGCGAACGAGGCTCTTGGACATCTTGAGCAACACGTCGCGGGCATCCTGCACGGTGGACTCGTCGAGCGAGCCTTCGTTGCCGAAACGCTCGTTGCGCTCGCGGGTGTGGTAGCGGTCCATTTCGCCCGAAGGGTCGGGGTTGTGGAGCAGGCCGGCGAGGTTGAGCAACTTGCTCTTCGGGTTGGCGGGATCGTCGATCTGCTCGAGCAGGTCCACGCGACCGATGATGTCGTTGAGGGTGCGCGCGCCGAGCTTGGCGAGGTAGTGGCGGACATCCTCGGCGACGGCGTTGAAGAAGTTGATGATGTTCTCCGGCTTGCCGCGGAATTTGGCGCGCAGGTCCTCGCGCTGGGTGGCGACGCCGACGGGGCAGGTGTTCAAGTGACACACGCGGAACATGGCGCAGCCGCCGGCGATGAGGGCTGCGGTGCCGAAGTTGAACTCCTCGGCGCCGAGCAGGGCGGCGATGACGATGTCGCGGCCGGTCTTCATGCCGCCGTCGGTGCGGAGGACGACGCGGCCGCGGAGGCCGTTCATCATGAGAACTTGGTGGGCCTCGGCGACGCCGATTTCCCAGGCGGAGCCGGCGTTCTTGATCGAGGCGAGCGGGGACGCGCCGGTGCCGCCGTCATGACCGGAGACGAGCACGACGTCGGCGTAGGCCTTGGCCACGCCGGCGGCGACGGTGCCGACGCCGGAGGACGAAACGAGCTTCACGCAGACCTTGGCGCGCGGGTTGACCTCCTTCAGGTCGAAGATCAGCTGGGCCAAATCCTCGATGGAGTAGATGTCGTGGTGCGGGGGCGGGGAGATGAGGGTGACGCCGGGGACGGAGTAACGGAGCTTGGCGATGAGCGGGGTGATCTTCGGGCCGGGCAGCTGGCCGCCTTCGCCGGGCTTGGCGCCCTGGGCCATCTTGATCTCGATTTCCTTGGCGGAAGAGAGGTAGGCGGCGGTGACGCCGAAGCGGCCGGAGGCGACCTGCTTGATGGCGGAGTTGGCGTTGTCGCCGTTTTCGCGGACGTTGAAACGATCCGGGTCTTCGCCGCCTTCGCCGCTGTTCGACTTGCCGCCGATGCGGTTCATGGCGATGGCGAGGGCTTCGTGCATCTCGGGCGAGAGCGCGCCGAGGGACATGCCGGCGGTGGTGAAGCGGCGGCGGATGTCCTCGATGCCCTCGACCTCGTCGATGGCGACGGGCTTGGCGGAATCGAAGCGGATCTTGAGCAGGTCCTTGAGCGCGACGGGCGTGTGTTCGTCGCCCTGGGTCTTCCAGTCTTGGTAGGCGGGGAAGTCGCCGGCCTTGTTGAACTTGTTCATCGAGGCGACGAGCTTTGGGCTCCAGGCGTGGTATTCTCCTTCGCCGCGCTTGTTGACGCGGTAGTAGCCTTCAGGGGCGAGGGCGAGCGGGGCGGGGGCGTCGGAACTTGAACTCACGTTCAAGCCTACGTCGGAGGAAGCGGCGGGGGCCGGGAAGGCGCGGGCGTGGCGGGCGAGGGCCTCGGCGGCGATCTGCTCGTAATCGACTCCGCCGATGGGGGAGGCGGTGCCGGTGAAGCACTCGGAGATGACTTTGTGGGAGACGCCGAGGGCTTCGAACATCTGGCCGCCACGGTAGGAGGCGAGGGTGCTGATGCCCATCTTGGCCATGATCTTGTAGAGACCGGCGTCGATGGCGTCGCGGTAGTTGGTCAGGGCCTTGGCGGGCTCGACCGGCTTGGCGGTTTTGCCGTTGGCGGCGAGGTCGGCGATGGTGGCGAGGGCGAGGGTCGGGTTGACCGCGTTGACGCCGAAGCCGAGCAGGGTGGCGATCTGGTGGACCTCGCGGGCCTCGCCGGTCTGGGCGATGAGGTCGCAGGCGAGGCGGAGGCCGGCGCGCACGAGCTGTTGGTGCACGGCGCCGACGGCGAGCAGCATGGGGATGCTGGCCTGCTGGGCAGTGACGCCTTGGTCGGAGATGATGACGATCTTCGCGCCATCGTTGACGGCCTTTTCGGCGGCGGCAGCGAGGGCTTTGACCGCCGGTTCGAGAGCGTCAGCGGAGGTGGTCGGGAAGAGGGCGGAGAGGGTGACGACGCGGTCCTTCAGCGCGGGCACGGAGGAGAGGGCGGCGACCTCGTGGTCGAAGAGGATGGGCGAGTCGATCTCGACCAGGCCGGTGCTCTCGGGGAGCTCTTCGAAGAGGCCGAGGCGGCCGCCGAGGAGCATGTTGAGCGACATGACCGCTTTTTCGCGCACGGAGTCGATGGGCGGGTTGGTGACCTGGGCGAAGAGTTGCTTGAAATACTGATAAAGCAGGCGCGGGCGGCGGGAGAGGACGGCGAGCGGGGTGTCTTCGCCCATGGAGCCGGTGGGCTCGAGGCCTTCGGCGAGGGGGGCGAGCACGAGCTCGACCTCGTCGGTTTCGTAACCGTAGGCGAGCTGGGCGGCGACGTCGGGAGCGGCGGGCGTGGTGGTGACGGCGCCGGCGAGCTGGTGGAGGTTGGTGAGGTGGCCGTCGCACCAAGTGCGGTAGTGGGGCGAGGTGGCAAAGGCGGCCTTCACCTCGTCGTCGCGGAGGAATTTGTTGTTGGCGAAATCAACGGCGATCATGCGGCCGGGGCCGAGGCGACCGGACTCGATGACCTTGCCGGGGAAGTCGTGCACGAGGCCGGCTTCGGAGCCGAGGATGACGTAGCCGTCGTCGAAGATCTTGTAGCGCGCGGGGCGGAGGCCGTTGCGGTCGAGGGTGGCACCGAGGACCTTGCCGTCGGTGAAGAGGATGGCGGCGGGGCCGTCCCACGGCTCGATGACGGCGGCGTGGTAGCGGTAGAAGGCGCGGGTCTCGGGCGAAAGGGTCTTATCTTTTTCCCAGGCCGGGGGCATCATCATCATGGCGGCGTGCAGGGGGCTGCGGCCGCCGAGGGTGAGGAGCTGGAGGGCGTTGTCGAAGGAGGCGGAGTCGGAGCCGGAGGGCTGCACGAGGGGCTTGAGGTCCGAGAAGCGATCGCCCCAGACGCCGTGGGCGGGGGAATTTTCGCGGGCGCGCATGAGGTTGCGGTTGCCGCGGATGGTGTTGATCTCGCCGTTGTGCGCGATCATGCGGAACGGATGCGCCAGGTGCCACGTGGGAAACGTGTTGGTGGAGTAACGCTGGTGGAAGATCGCGAAGGCGGTGGTGAACTTCGGGGACTTGAGGTCGGGGAAGTATTTCTTGAGCTGGGCCGGGGTGAGCAGGCCCTTGTAAACGATGGTGCGGCTGCTGAAGGAGCAGATGTAGAAGCCTTGGATCTTGGCCTCGAGGACCTGCTTTTCGGAGGAGTTCTGGGCGAGGAACAGCTTGCGCTCGAATTCGTCGTCGGAGGTGTCGTCTTTGCGAGCGACGAGGGCCTGAACGATGGCGGGCTGGGTCTCGATGGCCTTGCGGCCGAGGCAGGAGGCGTCGGTGGGGACTTCGCGCCAGCCGAGGAAGGCGAGGCCTTCGGCCTTGACGGCGGACTCGACGATTTTCTTGGCGTGGGCGGCGGCGTAGTCGTCGGACTTAGGCAGGAAAATCATGCCGACACCGAGGTCGGCGTCCTTGAAGAGAGGCTTCTTGATGGACTCGAGGTGGTCTTTGAAGAACTCGACCGGGAGCTGGGTGAGCACGCCGGCGCCGTCGCCGGTGACGGCGTCGGCGTCGATGGCGCCGCGGTGGGCGAGGGCCTTGAGCGCGGTGAGGGCGCGGTTGAGCACGTCGTAGGAGCGCTCGCCGTTCATCTTGGCGATGAAGCCGACGCCGCAGGCATCATGCTCCTGGTCGGGCGAGTAGAGGGGGGACGGGATGATGGCGGGCGAGGACGACATGGCGGAAAGGTTAAGTCGGAAGATTAAGTTGAAGGAGGAGGCGGCGGGCCGTCTGGAGACCGGGTGTGAACGGGGTGAATGGCGAAGGGCAAAAAAAGGCCGGCTGCGCGAGTGTCGCGAGAGCCGGCCCAAAGTCGGGTGGGAGTGGACTCGCGGAGACTTAGAAGAAGCGGATGGTTTTGGCGGCCATCTTGGCGTGTTCCTCGTCGGTGCAGGCCGAATTGGTCGGAGCATCGGCGGGTTTGTCCACGGGTTTTATCAGATCGTTGGCGAGCAGGTAGTTTTCGACCTCTTCGCCGGAGATGTCGGCGAGCATGACGCCGTCGATCTCGACGCAGGGGGAGAGGGGCTGGCCGGACTTGGCGACCATCTCGGCGTAGTTGTCGCGGTTGTTGATGATGTCGATGTCCTCGAAGGCGAGGCCGTGCTTGCGCATGATGGCTCGCACGCCGTTAGACCAGCCGCAGGAGGGTTTGAGATAAGCTTTGATATTCATGGCAGACACCGAATTCAGGACGCGAAAAGTCGCAAGGTAGGGAACGCGGGCGGGCGCGTGAAAGGAAAATTTTTCGCATGCGTAGCAAAAAACACGCCCGCCGGCCGGCGCGCGGCGGGAATTGACCCGAAGGGTGCAAATCGCCGGAGTGGCGACGCGTTCCCTGCGGCGCATATGAAAACCATCCTCCTTTTGTTCGCGTCCAACGTGTTCATGACCCTCGCGTGGTATGGCCACCTGAAGTGGAAGTTCCTCGAAGGGAAGGCGCTGCTCACCGTGATCGTGGTGTCCTGGCTCATCGCCTTCTTCGAATACAGCCTCATGATCCCGGCCAACCGCATCGGTCACGCGCAGGGGTTTTCCGGCTACCAGCTCAAGGTGATTCAAGAGGCCATCACGTTGGTCGTCTTCGTGGGTTTCGCTTGGCTGGTGTTAAAAGAGCGCCTCACGTGGAACTACGCCGTGAGTTTCGCCCTCATCTTCCTCGCCGTCTGGTTCGCGGTGGCATTTAAG
>CAZOGV010000154.1:0-6712 GCA_964579225.1 uncultured Akkermansia sp.
ACGCCCTCGGCGTCGCCGGTGCCAACGGCCGCACCAACGTAAACCCCGGCGGCACCCTCCAGATCGCCGGCGACATCATCCTCCCCGAAAGTATCCGCATCTCCGGCGCCGGCTTCAACGGCCTGGGCGCGATCAACAACCTCTCCGGCGTCAACACCCTCACCGGCCAGCTCGGCATCGTCGGCGGCCAACCCGACACCATCATCAGCGCCACCGCCGGCACCCTCAACATCACCGGCGACATCCTCCGCTCCGTCTATATTGTCGGCGACGCCACCGCCGCCGTCCCCCGCCTCACCTTCCACGCCGCCGAAGACGCGAACATCGTTCTTACCGGCAGCAACTTCCTCTTCCACCTCTCCAACATCGGCGACATCGCCAAAACCGGAGCCGGCACCCTCGACCTCGCCGGCCTCGTCGGCAACCAGAGCACCGGCGACCTCCTCATCGAGGAAGGCACCGTCCGCATCGGCCTCGAGGCCCGCCTCGGCGGCTCCACCGTCGTCTTCGGCGAATCCAACACCGGCGTCCTCCGCATCGCCTCCACCGCCACCCAGGTCGCCATCGCCCCCGCTGGCGGCCAGATCGTCACCGGCGGCGACGGCACCTACGCCGACTTCCGCAACACCCTCTTCGACTTCGCCGACGGCGACGGCACCATCTTCACCGAGGCCGACACCGCCATCCGCCTCTCCAACCTGCTCAACAACGCCGACGCCCGCGTCATCAAGGACGGCGCCGCCAACCTCCTCCTCGACCTCCTCGGCGGCGGCGACGCCAAGATCCTGCCCTCCCTCGTCGTCAACTCCGGCTCCGTCTTCTTCCTCGCCGAAGATACCGCCTCCCTGACCATCGCCGGCCTCGGCGAAGGCGGCGTCGGCGGCGGCACCGTCGTCTTCGGCGCGCTCGACCTCGTCATCAACCAGGACTTCTCCAGCACCTTCACCGGCGGCCTCGACGGCACCGGCAACCTCACGATCAACACCACCGATTCCGCCGAACTCGTCATCTCCGGCGTCCTCTCCAACTTCGCCTCCCTCTCCGTCGGCGGCGACGGCACCGGCACGCTCGAACTCGCCGGCGACAACACCTACACCGGCCCCACCAACATCCTCGCCGGCGGCAACCTCGGCCTCTCCGGCACCCTCCAGACCGCCTCCGTGGACATCGCCGCCGACGGCGCACTCACCCTCCTCGGCTCCGATCGCCTGCTCGACACCGCCACCCTCGCCAACGCCGGCCTCCTCGACCTCGGCGCCAACACCCAGACCGTCGCCACCTACGTCTCCACCGGCGGCACCCTCGACGGCACCGGCACCCTCTCCGCCGCCAGCTACGACCTCGGCGACGGCACCCTCATCAACGCCAACCTCGGCGACGGCGACGTCACCGCCAACGGCACCGTCATCCTCAACGGCTCCACCGGCGCCGGCGTCTTCACCGTCCAGACCGGCGGCACCCTCCGCGGCGTCGGCGCCAACATCGGCGGCGACCTCGTCATCGACCTCGGCGCCACCCTCGCCCCCGGTGCCAGCCCCGGCATCACCGTTGTAGGGGGAGATTGGATACACAACGGCGTGTTCGAGGCCGAGATCGCCGGCCTCGGCGGCGCGGGCGCCCCCAACGGCCACGACCAGGTCCAGGTCGCCGGCGCCATCATCCTCGACAACGGCACGCCCGGCGACACCTCCGACGACACCGCCACGCTCTCCATCCGCCGCGACAACACCTTCGGCTTCTCCGAGCCCGCCCTCGGCGACACCTTCCGCATCATCGTCGGCGACCTCGCCGACCAGATGTTCGCCTTCGTGGATACCGACTTCACCACCGGCCTCGTGCTCGACCTCGCCGACGGCACCCTCATCGGCACCGGCCTCGACGGCACCGGTCCCTCCGGCCGCGTCGATCTCACCACGCTCCCCGGCCTCGACGCCAACAGCCAGGCCATCGTCGGCGCCCTCCAGACCGATGCCTTCGCCGCCGACAACACCGGCGGCCCGGTGCGCGACAACGGCGTGCAGTTCAACTCCGAGGTCGGCGCCGCCGCCGTCTCCGGCGCCGCCATCCGCGCCCTCCTCACCACGCCCCTCGGCGCCGGCAACGACCTCAACCAGATCTCCCCCGAAAGCTACGCCGGCGAACCCGCCTACGCCATCCGCGCCACCCGCCACCACGCCGATGTCGCCCTCGCCGCCCTCCCCGTCGCCGAGGTCGGAAGCTTCTCCATCTTCACCGCCTACTCCGCGCACAACGCCGGCACCTCCAGCTCCGTCAACGCCGCCGACTACGACCTCTCCGGCTCCGGCGGCCTCCTCGGCGGCCGCCTGCACTTCGGCGAGACCTCCTCCGTCGGCGTCTTCGCCGCCTTCGATTCCGGCGACATCAAGTCCACCCACCGCAAAGCCGACATCGACGGCGTCGTCCTCGGCGTCTTCGCCGAGACCGCCCTCGGCGAACGCTGGAAACTCAACGCCGCCCTCACCCTCGGCGACTACGAGTCCGATTCCCGCCGCACCTCGCTCGTCGGCCCCGACGCGCGGGCCAACGGCGTCGGCATTGACGCCCTCGGCTTCTCCCTCGGCCTGTCCTACGACATGGTCAAGGAGGCCCGCCGCGGCTTCTCGCCGTATGTGGAGTTCAACTACATGCGCGCCGAGAGCGATGCCTTCGCCGAAACCGGCCCGGCCGACTCCCTCGCCGTGGATTCCATCGAGCACACCAGCCTGCGCGGTGAACTCGGCGCGCGCGGCTACATCATGGTCACCGACCGCTTCGCCTTCACCGGCCAGCTCGGCGTTTCCCATGAGTTCGGCGACGACGACACCGACATCACCGCGCGCCTCGCCTCCGGCGGCACGCCCTTCACCGTGGTCTCGCCCGGCTTTGGCGACACCACCCTCACCGCTGGCATCGGCGCCAACTACGCTCTCACCAAGAGCCTTTCGGTTGGAGCCGGCGTGAAAATCGCCATGGATTCCGACTCGGATACCGCCACCTCTTTTCACATCAGCGGCGGTATGCGCTTCTGATAACGAAATCGTTCCCACCCACATTTCCTGAATCCGAATTCAATGACCAAGATCCTCAGCCACGGCACTCCGCAACGCATCGTCCGCAACAACCAGGCCTACCAGCTGGTCGCCATCATCGAAGGCGCGCCGACCAACACCCAGTTCATCCAGAACCTCCAGATCGTCGGCCAGCAGCGCCGAGCCCTCGGCGAGCTTCGCAAGAAACTGGCCGCCCTGCCCAAGACCGCGCCCGCCACCGAGGCCGAGGCCATCGAGACCCAGATCCAGCAGATCGATGCCCGCCTGACCTCCAACATGGAGTTCATGACCAAGAACTACGGCTACTCGGTGCAGCACAACTACCTGCTCTCCCCGATCCAGTCCGCCCTGCTGCTCAAGTCGGTGGACGAAAACGGCAAGCCGATCGAAGACGAAGCCAAGGCCACCCTGGTCGCCGAGTTCCACACCGCCGAGGCCTACGAAGAGCTCCAGAACCTCCGCCAGCGCGCTCTCGCGATCGGCTCCGACGAGTCCAAGAAGGAAGAGTTCGAAAAGGTGAAGGCCGAGCTGCAGGACAAATACGGCTTCGAAGTCGGCAAGCACTACCTCCTCCAAGTCCGCAAGGGCGCCCTTTACGCCACCGTCGCCTAAGTAGCAGGGCGTCGCTTGCCCACGTCCGCGCAAGCCGAACGGCGCGGCGAATGTTTAATACCAAATCCCCGTTGCTTCTGGACTTTTGTTTGAAGGTGGGGCGTGACCGCTGGGCGCGCCGGTTCGGTTGCGATTCCTAAGCATCGTTCTCAGCGGTCCCAGCGGTCCCGCTCTACCATAAGTCCAAAAGCTTTGAGTGATTGGTATAAGCCTGCCCGCACACGAAGTGCGCCCTTGCGCGGCGGGCTATTCACAGGGAGCTCGATTCCCTCCCTGTCTTGTTTTGCCCCTCCGCTCCGAACCAAGCCCCCGTTTCTGACCGCCGAACCTGGCCCCGAGTAGGCCGACTGAGGTGCGGAAAAACCCAAAATGTAACGATGTAACGGAACGACTCCTTTGAGGCATCGGCACGACCGATCTCGGGCATCGCCTTCTTCGGCCTCGTCACCCTCTGGGTCTTGCGCCCGCGTGCCGCCCCCGCCACGGTTGGGGCCATGCCCACCGTAGCCGCCAAGAAAAAGCCCGTCCGCAAGACTGCAGCTCGCGCGCCGGCCAAAGTCGCCGCTTACGGCATAAAGCGGCGTGCGCTCCCTGCCTCCAAAGGCACCGTTGCCGACGTGCTGAAACTCAAGGATTTTGGCGCAGGTGCCGACTGGGATGTTATCGAGAGTGCGCACGCTTCCCGCGACCTCTGATGCTGTTCGATACGAATTTCCGGTTCCTCGCTGTTTTCAGTGGGTGGGTAGAGTGTAGCGGAATGGCGGAGCCATTTCGGGATTTAGCGCATTATCCGAACGAAACCGCTCCGCGTTTCCGCTACGTTCGGAACGAAGGCACCATGCGGCGCTAGCCGATGTTTCCTGTGACTTTAAACGTAGCGGAATGACGGAGTCATTTCGTGGCCGGCAAACCCTCCGCACGAAAGCGCTCCGCGCTTCCGCTACATCGGATTCGGGCACTGTGAGCCCCTACCTGGAAGGGGAGGCGGAGCCAAAGCACGGTTTGCGAGGGGCCGCAAGTCGACACCGGCGCTTGGGTTTAGCGCGACGTGCAGGTTGGCGGGGAAGATCGCGATGAGCAGCGCGATCAGCCCCCAAGCGGCGGCGCGGCGGAAGTGTGTAGTGGAAACTCCAATACCGCCTGCCAGCTCGGCCAGGCCGGTGAAGTAGATGAGCGGGCGGTGCGAGGCGGCGGGCAGCCAGTCCGGCATCATGGGATCGTAGAGATGCGGCGCGACGAAATGGGCGACTCCCGCGACGATGAAAAACGCGCCAAGGCCGTGGCGCAGGCGACGGCGCAGGATCGGGTGACGGTCTGCTGAGGCGGCGTCGGAGTTGGGCGTGCTCATGCGCGTAAGGGTGGGCGGGCGCGGGGTGGCGACGCCGGCGGCCTGGGCGAGCGCGACGCCCTCCGCGCCAACTCCGTCGAGTCCGTTTACGACGACTACTTCGACTACCTCCAGCCCTCGCAGCCCTTTTACAACACCTACGCCGCCGCGCTCTATCCCTACACCGACGCCTTCGCCTTTGTTCATTCCGGGGCTATCCTCGGCGGTGACGTAAACCTCGCGTGGGACGCCACGTCGCCCAACGCCTATGACGTGGTGAAAATCACCCTCTTGCCGGATTTCGCGTCGGATTTCGCCCCCGGCTACATTTATTCCGAATGGCTGGGCCGCCTCCGAATGGCTGGGCCGCCGCCTTGCGCCCGAGCAATTCAGCGACCCCGTTTTCTCCGCGCCGCTCTCCGTGCTCCCCGGCACGCCTCCTGTCATGGTTGTCGGTCCCGGTCCCGACGAGCCCGAGGGGCCGCGCCGTTTTTATCGCGTGCGTGTCGAGCCGTTGCCTTGAGATTTGGAAACAACGGCCCATTCTTGATCCCGGTCCGTTTCACAATGAACGACGAACACTGGCTACTCGGGCTGCGCCTCGCGGGCGCGTTGCATTTCACGACGCTCATCGCCGCGTGTTTCACGCCGGTGCCGCGCGATTGGGAGGGCGGGCTCGCGCGCCTCTCGCCCGTGCACCGGCGCTTCGCCATCGCGCAAAACGCGGCGGTGGGCGCGGTGTTGTTGTTTTTTGGATACGTCAGCCTCGCGCACGCCCCCGTATTGCTGGAGGGAAGCGTGGCGGGCCGCCTGCTCGCGGCCGGCACCGCCCTTTGGTGGGGTGGGCGACTGGTCGTGCTGCCGTGGCTGAACGCGTGGCCCGAGGTCACGGAGCCGTGGCGGCGGGTCGGCTTCGCCCTGCTGCACGCCCAGTGCGCCATCTACGCGCTCGCCTATGGCTGGCTGGCGCTCGGGCGGATGTAGCGCCTTCCTCTGTCGTTCCTTCCTCCGCCGCCATTGACCCCGCGCGCTTCGGCCCGCTACACCTTCGCGCTTATGTCCACGCCCGCCGTCGAACCCGCCAACCTCATGGAAGCCATCGTGTCGCTCGCCAAGCGCCGCGGCTTCGTTTTCCCGTCCTCCGAAATCTACGGCGGCCTCAACGGGTTCTTCGACTACGGCCCCCTCGGCGTCGAGCTGAAGAAAAACATCCGCGACTGCTGGTGGGCCGACATGGTCCGCCGCCGCGACGACGTCGTCGGCATCGAGACCTCCATCATCATGCACCCGAAAGTCTGGGAAGCCTCCGGTCACGTCGCCGGCTTCTCCGACCCCCTCGTGGACTGCAAAGTCTCCAAAAACCGCTACCGCGCCGACCAGCTCTTCTGGGCCCCCGTCGTCATCGACGGCACCACCCACGGCTACGTCTCCGCCCTCGAAAACGAGAAAACTACCGAGGATCTCCAGGCCGCCGCCGAACTCTTCAAACGCAAAAAAGCCATCACCGGCACCCTCGCCCCCGTCGTCGCCAAGGACTTCACCGAGGCCACCCCCGAAGAGGTCGTCAAGATTCCCTCGCCCGCCACCGGCAACCCCGACCTCACCCCGCCCCGCGCCTTCAACATGATGTTCCAGACGAACGTCGGCGCCATGACCGACGCCTCGTCCGTCGCCTACCTCCGCCCCGAGACCGCCCAGGGCATGTTCGTCGATTTCAAGAACG
>CAZOGV010000155.1:0-6702 GCA_964579225.1 uncultured Akkermansia sp.
GGCGGCCACGAGGCCGAACTCGGTGGTGATTAGCGCCTGCGAGATGCCGGACGAGAGGCTCTTGGCGTCGCCGGTGCCGAAGAGCGTGAGCAGCTTGAACGTCTCGATCATGCCGGTGACGGTGCCGAGCAGACCGAGCAGAGGAGCAACCGAAGCGGCGAGGGTGATGAAGGTGACGCCGCGCTCGAGCTTGGGCTTAACCGAGAGCAAGGTCTCGAAGAGAAACTCCTCCATCAGCTCCTTGGAGAGGTGCACGTTTTGCAGACCGGTCTTGAGCATGGCGGCAGCAGGTCCGTCGATCTGGCCGACCGAGTGAAGGGCCTCGGGGATCTTGTCTTGGCGAACGAGGCCGAGGACCTCTTTCAGCGTGCTCTCGGGCAGGGGCTTGATGGAGGCGATGTCGAGCAGCTTGAAACCGGTGATGATGACGGCAAGCAGACCGAAGAAGGCGATGGGATACATCCACAGGCCGCCCTTGTTGAAGTGCTCGAGCAGGGTCTCGTTAGCGGTGGCGATGGCGAGGGCGCGGCCGAGGGTGGGATCGACGGGCAGGGCGCCGGAGCCGGTCTTGATGAAGGACTGGATGGCGGGCACGGCCTTGGGGTCGAAGACGATCAACGCGGGCATATCGCTAGAACCGCGAACCAGCACGCCGGCCTGGGCACCCTCGGCGGCGAAGTAGCCGAGCGGACCGATCTGGGCGTATTCGCCCTTAGCCACGCGACCGCCGGGCAGGACCGCCTCGGCGGGGAAACGCACGCCGCCGACGTTGCCCACAGTGCGATCAAAGGCGGCGCGCACGCCGGCGAGCTGGATATCCAGCTTTTCGCGCACGGGCAGACCGGGCGTGTCGGCGCGGTTCATGGCCTCGAGGATGACGGGGCCGAAGCGGTTTATCTCGCCGACGGCGAGGGAAGCGTTGGCGCGATTGAGGTAGTCGTTGAGCAGGTTGGCGGCGTAGGCGGCCTCGTCGTCGTAAGCCTTCACCTGGGCGGCGAGTGTGGTGAGATCGACGGACTGGTTGTCCACCAGACGCTGCATGCGATCGCGCTCACGGCGCAGCTCTAGGACCTTGTTTTCCAGTTCGCGCAGCTCGGTGGCGAGCGGCACGCGCTCGGTGGAGATGCGGGCGCGAACCGCGGAGAGCTCGGCGGTGGACGACTCGAGTTTGGCGCGGGCGTCGGCGGCAAAATCCTGCGCGGCCAACGGCACGGCGAGGGCCAGCGCAAGCGACAGGCAGCGGAAGAGACGGGAGAAAGTGGAAGTGATCATGGCGCGTCGTATAAAGGCTGAAGGGATCAATCGATCTGGAGGGGGATGGAAACGAAGGCGGGAGCGCGGCGGCTCAGGTAGATGTCCACGGCCTGGGCGATGACCGGGGCCTCGGTGGCGGACGCCTGGGTCCATTTCCAACCATCCGCGCCCGGGCGGCCGTGGCCGGAAAACTTGCCGGTGACATCGGAGAAAATCGCGGCACCCAGGCCGAAGTAGATAGTCTGCACCTCGATGCTCTCGCCGCCGACGGTCTGCACCGCGCTGACGTATTTGAGGTCGGAGTTGAACTTGTCGGTCTGGGCAAGGATGCCGATGACGGACTGGAGACGTTGCGAGTAGCTCAGGCGGGTGTTGGCGGGATTTTCCGGCAGACGGGCGAAGAGCGGACGCAGCTCGGTGGAGAGCGGCTCGGGCAGACGGACGGCGAGGGCCTTGATCTCGGTTTCGAGCGCGGCGATGGTGTCGTTGAAGGCGAGGCTGGTGGCGCGGCCGGTCTCCAGCTGGGCGTTAAGCTCAGCGCGCTTCTGGTCGGCGCTGGTGGCTGAGCCCTTCAGGTTTTCAATGGCGGCGGTGAGCTGGTCCTGCTCGGATTTGAGCACCGCTACCATGTCGGCGAGCGTGATCTTCTGGCTGGACCAAGCGGCGCTTTCCTCGCCGATCAATTTGCGCAGCTCAATGTATTCCTTGTAGATATCTCGAGCGGTGGACACGGAGCCGGCGGCGAAAAGCGCGGGCGCGGGAGAGAGGCTTAGGCCGAGAAGGAAAAGGAGAGCGAATCGGCCGGCGTGGCGGCCGGGTCGGACGGCCCGAATTGAGAAGGAACGCATGGTGGATGGATTTTCGATTTCAGGAGAGATTGCGGAGCGGCGAAAAAACGACGTCCGCATGAACTTCGTTTAGCACGCGTTGTGCCCCAGCCGGGTGACGGCGTGCCAGGCTCGCCTACTCCAGTTTTATTCAATCAGGCACGCGGAGGATTGCGTTTTCCTCAACCCGACGGACACGGGCCCGGGCGGCTCAATGGCTGCTGATCGCGCCTTTCTCCCTCCATGCCACTCAACCATACACCGCGCCACCGCCGAGTGCGCGTCGTCCGCCTTTCGCTTCCGCCCTTGCTCGCCCTGTTTCTGCTTTCGGGCTGCACCCCCCATCGCGTCGATCTCTCGCCCGCGCCCATCAGAGGCGGCGCCGCCTTCCCGATGGGCGAACGCGCCGGGGCGAGCGACGCGCGCGCCCCCTGGTGGAGCGAGTGGAACGACCCCGCGCTCGACGCGCTCATCCGCCGCGCGCTGGCGGAGAACCTCGACGTCACCGTCACCCGCGAACGCGTAGCGCAGGCCTTGGCCCTGCACCGCCGATCGGGAGCGGTGCTCGGGCCCTCGGTCGATCTCGACCTGGATCTGGGACGTGAAATCTACGCCAGCGACCGCGCCAAGCGCGGCACCTCGCGCCGGGCCGCCGTGGGCGCGGACTGGGATGTGGACGCGTTCGGTCGCCTGAGCGGCCTGCGCGCCGCGCGCGGAGCCGAGGCCTGGGCGCGTTGGCATGAGGCGCAGGATTTTCGTCTGCGCCTGAGCGCGGACATCGCCGAAATCCATGTCGGCATCGTGGAACAACGCCTCCTCCTCTCCCTCCTCGACGACCAGATGCGAACCGCGAACGAGCTGCTCAGCATCATCGACCAACGCTACCGGGAAGGCCTCATTTCCCAGCTCGACGTGCTGCAACAACAGGCGCAGCTGACCGAACTCGAGGGCCAGATCCCGGTGGCCCGAGCCGCGCTGGAAGATTTGCAAAGCCTGCTTGGCGCTCTGCTCAGCACCCTTCCCTCCGACGCCTTCCCCGCCTCGGCAGGAGAAGGCGCGCGACTGCCCGACATCGCTCCCCTGCCCCGCTTGGAAAACGCGGAACAACTCCTGTTGCGCCGCCCGGATTTGCGCGCCGCCCAGGCCGGCCTCGTGGCCGCCGACGCGGACACCGCCCGCGCCCTCGCCGAACGCCTGCCCCGCCTCACGCTTTCCGCCGACGCCGTGCGCGTGGATGCTGGCGGCCCCGCCGGCACCACCCTCGCCATCGGCGCCGAACTCGTGCAGCCCCTGCTCGACTGGGGCTCGCGTCGCGCAGAATGGAAACGGACCAAATCCGTTTATCGCGAACGCCTCGCCAGCTTCTCCCAGGCCTATCTCCGTTCCGTCTGGCAAGTGGAGGCCCTGGTGAAAAACGAGGTCCGCCAACGCGAACTCCTCGAAAGCCTCGCCCGCCGTCGCGGCCTGCTCGAAGCCACCATCCGCCAAGCGCGCAGCCGCTACGACAGCGGACTCACCGACTATCTGCCCGTCCTCTCCGCCACCCAGCAGCTCTACGCCGTGGAGCAACGCCTGGTGCGCGAACGCCGGCGCCTCGCCAGCCAGCGCATCGCGCTGCACCGCGCGCTCGGCGGCCCCGTGCCCGACGACCCGGAAGCGCCCCGCCCCGGACCGGCCCGCGCCGGCCACGCCGTGTATTCACTTTTTGGTGACTAACTCGACCCGGCCCGCCCGGGCATACACCCAGGCGATCTCCGCCTTGATATCCGGCGGACGAACCGACGCCGCGGCCGCCCCGCGGCAGGCGTTCTCCAAAAACACCTCGGCGGCCGAGGCGCCGCCCGCGGAATTTTCCGGCGGCGCAAAACGGGTGCCCGCATGGCAAGACATGCCCGACGCCGCGGCGGCCAGCACCGAGGCCCGCGCTTCTTTCGTCAGATCCGCGTAGGGAGCCTGGGCCAAAACCATGCGCCAGATCTCCTCCGTCCGAGCGGGGTCGGCGCAGACTTCTCGCGCCCGGATAATCGCCCGCTCCACCGCCGGCCCGAGTCCGGGCTGAAGCTCCAGACGCTCGGCCCGCAAGGCGAGCACGCCGCCTAGATGCCCGGGAAACAAATCCCCGCTGTCGGCGACGCGCTCCGCCCCCGGCAACGCGCACGCCAGGGCCGGCAACGGATCGCCCGCGCAAATACCGTCCACCATCCCCTCCTGGAAAAAATCGATCATCTGGCTCGCCGCGATCGGCACCTGCGTAACCTCGCCGACCAAGGGCGAAGCGGAGGCCTGGGAAAGCTTGAGCAAGATGAAACGGGCCGACGTCCCCGGCGCCACCACCCCTATCCGCGCGACCGCCGCGACCGCCCGGCCCGGCCCGCGCGCCCCCGCGAGCACCACGCCGGTGCCCTGCCAGCTCGTCGTCGCCACGACCCGCATCGGCACCCGCGCCAGCCCGGAACCCAGCGAAAGCAACACCGGCAAGGGCGCCGGCACGCACGCGCCGTCCAGGCGTTCGTCGGCGAGCTTGCCGCAAATACTCGCCAGCCCCAATTCGCAGGAGAGCGTGACGGACAAGCCCTCGTCCGCGAAAAACCCCGACTTCTGCGCGACCAGAAGCGGAGCCGAATCCAAGAGACCGATGTGGCCGAGATTTAAATGGGATGGCATGGTTGCGAGTAACCGCCAGTCGGCTGGATGACGACGCGGGACTGGCGCCCAAAGTGCTAGTAGCTGCCATACCACCATGGAGAGCACTCGCCTTGAATGACCCCATCGACAGTCGCAAACTGCAGATCTTCCTCTGCCTGGCCCAGAAGGGCAGCCTCAAGGCCGCCGCGCCCGAGCTCTGCCTCACCAACTCCGCCGTCAGCCACGCCATCACCAGCCTGGAATCCAACCTCGGCGTTCAACTTTTCCACCGCTCCGGCAAAGGCCTCGTGCTCACCGAGCGCGGCGAATTCCTCTACCGCAAAGCCATCCCGCTGGTCGCGCGGATGAACAACATACGCACCCAGCTCATCGGTGAAAACCCCGACGGCCGCATCAACCTGCGCGTCGCCGTCGGTTTCAATTTCCTCAGCTGCGTCATCCCCGACGTGGTGCGCGAATTCAACGAATGCTTCCCGCGCGCCGACCTCAGCATCCGCGCGGCCGAACGCGATTCCAGCCTCCAGCTCCTGCGCGACCGCGAGGTGGACGCCGCCATCATGGTCGAACCCCCTGAGGACGGACCCGAATTCACCTACCACAAACTTTTCGACGACGAGCCCCGCCTCGTCATGAACGCCCGCAATCCGCTCGCGCCCCTTGAGGTGGTCCCCTTGCGCAACCTCGCCATGAAGACGCTGCTGGTTTCGCGCCACGACAGTCACACCATTCGCACCCTCCAGCAGCAGATGAGCCGCAAAGGCATCGAGTTTCGCGAAGTCATCGCCGTCGGCGGCGCCACGGCCATTTGCGAGATGGTCAAACTCGGACAAGGCGTCGCGCTCCTGCCTGACTGGGTCGTGCGCCACGTCGCGCCCTCCCCCCTGCTCGTCACCCGTCCCATAGACGGCCTGCGACTCACCCGCACCTGGGCCTTCGTCTGCGCCAACTGGACCATGCCCACGCTGGCCATGCGCACCTTCCGCCGCCTCAGCCAGCAAGCCGTCTCCGACTTAGGCCCCCGGGTCGAGACGCCGGAAACCGCCCTCGCCTGACCCCACCCGGGCTCAACCGCCCCCGACCCCGCGCCCGAGCCGCTCCACCCATTCCGCCGCCAACGCCGGCGCGAGCAGCGCGCCCTTCGAACCGAGACCGTTAAAAACCCCCTCGCGCCCTTCGCGCCCCGGCAGCCAACCGCTCCTCGGCTCGCGATCCGGCGAGGTCATGCGCCGGCCCGCCAGCACCGCCGTCTCGCGCCACGCCACGTCCGCCAACTGCCGCCGCACACTCGCGCGCAACAGCTCCCTCCGCGCCTCCCGCTCCGCCTCGTCGCGCACAAAACTCGCCCCCGCCCAAACCCGTCCCTCGCCGACAGGCAGCACCCACACGCCGTCGTGCCGCACCACGCCCGGCTCCAGCCGCGCCTCGATCTCCAGCGTCTCCCCGCCCACCGCGCGCAACCCCGGCACCTGCGTATCCGCCGCGCCGATACACCATACCACCGGCCCGCCCGCCGCACCCGGCTCCAACCGCGCCTCGCGCAATTTCCCCCGCCCGCGCCACCGCTCCCGCCCCGCCGCGATCAAGGCCGGCAAATCCACCCGCCACGCGCCCTCTATCCACGCCGCGCCCGACTCCAACCCCTCCGCCCCCACCCACGGCGCGAGGTCGCCGCGCAACACCTTTGCGCGCACCAATTCGCCCTCCGCCTCGCTTCGCCATTCCCGCCGCACCCGCAGCTCGGTTAGCAGCGAAACACCCCACGCCCGCTCAATCTCGCGATACACCTCGTGCGCCGCCGCCGACTTCTCCGCCCAGCCCGGCGCGTGCGCCCAACGCTCACCCGTCACCGGATTCACCAACCCCGCGCCCACCCGCGAAGCCGCCTCCGCGTGCCCCGGATCATAGATCAAAAACTCCCGCCCCGCCCGCTCCAGCGCCCACGCGAGCAACGTGCCCGCCAGACCCTGGCCGGCAA
>CAZOGV010000156.1:0-2863 GCA_964579225.1 uncultured Akkermansia sp.
GACGGGTGCGACGGCGGGGGCCGGGGCAACAGGGGCGGGGCGCGGGGTGTGGGTCACTTCAGGGGATGGCGCGGGGCGCATGCGGGGGGCGGGGGCGGCGGGGGTTTGCGCGGTCGGGGCCTGACGCGTGATCGGGGCCGCGAGTTGGCGCGGTTCGCGGGTGCGGTCGGAGTCGCGCGAGATTTGGGGCGCGGGGCGGGTTGGCGCGGGGCGCTGGGTCGTGACGACGGGGCGCTGCGCGGGGGCGGTGTTTTCGGTCCGGGGTGTTTGTTCGGCGCGATTCGGGCGTTCGAGGCGCTCGAGACGCGCGCTGGCGAGGTCTCGATGGGTCGGGGCGGGGGCGTTGGTCGTGGGGCGGGCGACGACCGAGCGGTTTACGGTCTCCGGGCGGGTTTGGCTGCGGAAGTCATCGGAGGTGCGGGCGGTGACTTCGCGAAGGGGCGCGGTGGTGGGCGCGGAGGTGTTTACGCCGGCGGGGCGATTCACATTGCGCTCGCGGTTGACGGCGACCTCTCGTTCGCGGGAGACGGTGCGCTCGCGGTTGATCTCTCGTTCGCGATGGATGGTGACGTCGCGGTTTACGTTGCGAGTGATGTTGCGCTGCACGTGGACGTTGACGGTGGGTTGCACGACGTTGACGAGGGGGCGGTGGTGGTAGTCGCGGCGAATTTTGTGAACGACCACGGGCGAGGGATGCCAGGCGTGGTGATGGTGCACGACGGTGTGGCTCGGGTAATGCCAGGCGGGATAGTTGTGCCAAACGACGGGGCGGTAGGGGTGGTTGACGATGACGATGGCGGAGGAGCCCCAATTGAAGTGATAGGATAGCCAGAAGCCGGTGCGGTAGCCGCTGCTGAAGGTGATGACCGGGCGAGGGTGATGGTAAGTGTGCGAGGGCCAGGGGCGATAGACCCAGTAGGGGTCGTAAACCGGGACGTAGATGACTTCGCGTTGGGCGGGCACGATGCGGACGACCTCTTTTTCCACGATCACGGTTTGTTCGGGGGTGGTTTTGAGGTTGCCGGCGGCGATAGCAGAGGCGCGGAGGCGTTGGGTGCCGGTGAGCACGGCGGCGGGTTGGAGGGTGAAGGCGGCACCGAGCTGCTGGGTCCACTCCAGATTTTCGTCCATCCATTTTACGAGGTCGGGGTAGCGGGCGAGGGATTTGACGCTGTCGTCCCAGGGCTGGTCGTCGATGGCGTCGGCGTCGCGTTTTGCGTTGAGGTAACGCGCGGCGAGCACGATGTCGGCTGGGAAGGTTGAGGCGGGGAGAATGATGGCGACGAGCGGATCGGGGTAGAGGGCGACGGGCGCGAGGAGTTCGTCGATCTGCGTGCTGGTGAGCGGGGCGGGGCCGGTGGCGGGATCGGCGGGATCGGCGGCGCGGAGGCCGAGGGCGGCGAGGCAGCCCAGGGCGAGGATGGTGAGGAGCGCGGGTAGTTTCATGGGGTGCCTTTCTTCCTGAGAGACAGCCTCGGCGGGGAAATGTTTCATTCCGGCCCGGGCGCGCGGAGCCGGTTGTTGCCGGGCGCGTGCTTTGCGGAGTTTGGGTGGCGGTAGATCCGGGTTTTTTCGGTCGAAGAAGCGGAATCATGGGCGGGACGCCCAGGCCGCTTTTTACTCGGCGATGGCGAGCTGGCCGCAGCCGGCAGCAATGTCGATGCCGCGGCGCTGGCGCACGGTGCAGGGGATGCCGTAGGTCGCGAGCACGTCCTGGAAGACGCGGGCGCCGACGGGCTGGGTGGGCTGGCCGTCGTATCCAAAAGTTGGATTCAAGGGTATTAGGTTCACCTGGGCGGGGATGCCTTTGAGTAGTTCGCCGACGGCGCGGGCTTGTTCGGCGCCGTCGTTTTTGCCCTCGATGAGGGTCCACTCAAAGAAGATGCGGCGATCGAGGGTGCTCGTGTATTCGCGGCAGGCGTCGATGAGTTCGTCGAGTTTCCACTTGCGCGCGGCGGGCACGAGGGTGGCGCGTTCTTCCTGGGTGGCACCGTGGAGGGAAACGGCGAGGTGGACGCGGCGGCGTTCGGCGGTGAGACGGCGGATTCCGGGGACGACGCCGACGGTGGAGACGCAGATTTTCTGCGCGCCGAGGGCGAGGCCGGCTTCGTCGCGCAGGATGTCGATGGCGCGCATGACCTCGTCATAGTTGTGGAGGGGTTCGCCCATGCCCATGAAGACGATGTTGCGCAGGCGTTCGTGGCGGTGGTGCGGCGAGGGGTGGGCGGGGTCGGCGAGGGCGGGGGCGGCGCCGCCGACTTGCGGGTCCGACTCGGAGGTTTGGCGGAGGACGCGGTCCACGTGGAGGGCTTGGGCGACGATCTCGGCGGCGGTGAGGTGGCGGGTGTAGCCCATCTGGCCGGTGGCGCAGAAGACGCAGCCCATGGCGCAGCCGACCTGGGAGCTCACGCAGGCGGTGGTGCGGCCGCTGTAGCGCATGAGCACGGTCTCGATGCGGTGGGCGTCGCGCAGGCCGAGCAGGTATTTGCGGGTGAAGCCGTCGGAGGAGTGCGTTTCCTTGGCGGTGGCGGGGAAATCGAGGTCGCACTCGCCGAACACGCGGTCGAGGAAGCGCGCCGACATCTGGTCGTGGGGGTGAAACTCGGCCGGGGTGCGGCGGCCTTTGAGGTAGAGCTCGTTCCAGAGCGAGGCGACGTGCACGCGGGCAAAGCCCCACTCGGCGGCGAGCGCGACCAGCTCGGGGCGGGTGAGGCCGAGGAGATGGGGCCGGCGCGGGGCGCCGGAATGACCAATGACCAATGACGAATGACCAATGTCAGGCATGAAAATCGTGGGGGAGGCGGAGGAGAACGAGAACGAGTATGAGAACGAGTATGCGAACGAGAACGAGAACGAGAACGAG
>CAZOGV010000156.1:2963-6582 GCA_964579225.1 uncultured Akkermansia sp.
GAACGAGAACGAGAACGAGATCGGAGGACTATTCGATGCGGCCTTCGTCGAAATCGATGAGGTCGGGGACGCTGGTTATTTGGCCGACGCGGTCGGCGCAGCCCATGGCGGTCAGGGCCTCGGCGAGGAATTTGCGGCCTTCCTCGCTCATGCCTTTTTGCACGAGTTCGCGGTTCCACTTGATGGCGCGGACGTCGGCGGGGAGGAGGGCGCGCAGGCCCGCCTCGATTTGGAGGTCGTCGCGATCGGGGGCGTCGTGAACGATTTTTTCCACGGCGGCGGGGTCGATGCCGAGGTGCATGCAGAGGAAGCGGTCGAGGCCGCGTTTGTAATTTTTCGCGTAGCTTTGGGGCAAGGCACCATGGGTTTTGACGTAGCGGCACTTGGCGAGGAAGCGCGGCAGGTAGAGCAGCCCGGTGGCCGGATGGGGGAGGTAGGGGGAGGGCAGGCAGGTGAGCACCTCGCCGGTGGATCCGGGAATGGGTTTGGAGGGCATGATATGGAAAATCAGGCGTGCGTCGGGTTGCGGAGCAAGCGCGCGCATGTCTCTCTGGTGGCATGCGACTTCATTTTGCCCTGACCATTTTGTGCGCGTTGGTGTCCGTGCCGGCTTGGCTGGGGGGGCAGGAACTCACGCGCGATGCGGGCAAGCTCTACGCACAGTTTTGCGCGACTTGCCACGGCGATAAACTGGGTGGCGGGGCCGGCGGAAGCTTGTTGGAGGGGGCCTGGCGCGAGGGCGGCGGCGACCATGGCGAGGCGTTGGCTAAGATCATTTCGGAGGGTGCGCCCGTGGCGGGCATGCCGGGTTTCGGCGCGGTGCTGGATGCGCCGCGGGTGCGGGCGTTGTCGGTTTATATTCAAGAGCAGGCGGTGCGGGCGCGGGAGGCGGGCGAGCGGCCGGCTCGGCCGGCGATAAACGGTGCCGAGGTGGTGCGTTCGAAGGCGGCGAATTTCCGGATGGAAATGGTGGTGGAGAAGCTGGAGATTCCGTGGGCGATCGAGTTCTTGCCGGGGAGCGAGGGGCTGTTGGTGGCGGAGAAGCGCGGCACCTTGCGGCGGGTGCGGGGCGGGAAGCTGGATGCGGAGCCGATCTCGGGCACACCGGAGGTTTGGGCGAGCGGGCAGGGCGGCTTGTTGGTGGTGCAGGCGCATCCGGACTACGCGCAAAACGGCTGGGTTTATCTGGCATTCAGCGATCCGCGCGAGTCGGGTTCGGGCGACGCGATGACGGCGATCGTGCGCGGTCGCATTCGCGACGGACACTGGGTGGATGAGGAGGAGATCTATCGCGCGCCGCGCGAATTGTATCGTGGTTCGGGGGTGCACTTCGGCACGCGGCTGGTGTTTGCGGAGGGCTATTTGTTTTTCGCCATCGGCGATCGGGGCGCGCAGGCTCAGGCGCAGGATTTGGGGCGGCCCAATGGGAAGGTGCATCGCATCCACGACGACGGGCGCGTGCCGGTGGACAATCCGTTCGCAAACGCGCCGGGGGCGTTGCCGACGATCTGGAGTTACGGGCAGCGGAATCCGCAGGGGTTGGTGGCACGGCCGGGCACGAGCGGCGACGGGTTTGAGATGTGGTCAACCGAACACGGGCCGCGCGGTGGCGATGAGTTGAACTTGGTGAAGCGCGGGCTGAACTACGGCTGGCCGGTGGTGACCCACGGGATCAATTACAACGGCACGCCGATCACGCCCGAGACGGAGCGCGATGGGTTGGAGCCACCGGTGATTCACTGGACGCCGTCTATCGCGGTGTGCGGGTTGGATCTCTACGCGGGCGACAAGTTTCCCGGCTGGAAGGGTGATCTGCTGGTCGGCGCTTTGCGGCAGGAGGAGTTGCGGCGCGTGAAGCTGGACGGTGCGCGCGTGGTGGAGCAGGAGGTGCTTTTCCGCGGGTTGGGACGCGTGCGCACGGTGCAGGTGGGGCCGGATGGATATGTTTATGTGGGCCTGGAAAATCCTGGCCGCGTGGTGCGGTTGGTGCCGGCGCAGTGAGCGGATGCAGATAAAGGCGAGAGAAGGGTTGCGGCTCGCGCCTCACGCCTTGTGGTAGGGTATGGCTGATACATCCGCGAAGTTGGCGAACCGTATCCTTGTCGGGTTGGCGGCCGGTCTGGTCGCCGGCCTGATCACTCTTGCGGTCGGGCATTACGTGCCGGTGGTTTTGGAAACCATGCAGCAGGTCTCGGTGGCGGTGTTCGATCCGCTGGGGCAGGTGTTTTTGCGGCTGCTGTTTTTCGTGGTGGTGCCGCTGGTGTTCGCGTCGCTCGCGGGCGGCATGGCGCAGTTGGGGGATCTTTCGCGGCTGGGGCCGCTGGCGGGGCGAACTTTCGGGTTGTTCGCGATCAACATGACGGTGGGCGTGGCGCTGGGTCTGCTGATGATGAACGCGCTGCAGCCGGGCGACTACATCAGCGAGGAGGCGCAGGCGAAAATGATGGCGGTCTATGAGACCGACGCGGCGCGGCATGTGGCGACCTCGGAGGGGAACAAGGGATTCACGCTGATGACGGTGGTGGATATGTTCATGCCGCGTAATTTGCTGGGCACGGTGTCGGGTTTTACGCGCGGGGGTATCGGCGAGGTGCTACCGTTGATTTTGTTCGCGCTGCTGGTGGGCGCGGCGGCAACGCGACTGGGGCCGGAGTCGAGGGCGCGGGCGCAGGCGGGGTTCGAGACCATCACGGAGCTGATGACGGGCGTAGTGGGTTTTGCACTACGGCTGGCGCCCTACGCGGTGCCGGCGATGATTTACAGCGTGGTGGTGCGCATCGGGCTGGAGTTCGTGGTGGCGCTGTCGGTGTTCGTGGTCGGCACGCTGGGCGTGTTGGCGCTGCATTTGTTCGGCACGATGAGCGTGTTGTTGAAGGTGTTTTCGAAGCGGTGGAAGCCGTTGGCGTTTTTCAAAGCGACGCGGGCGGTGTTGATCACGGCGTTCTCGACGAGTTCGAGCGCGGCGACGCTGGCGGCCTCGATGACGGTGGCGCGCGACACGTTGAAGGTTTCGCCGGGCACGGCGGGCTTCGTGCTGCCGCTGGGTGCGACGATGAACATGAGCGGCACGGCCTTGTTCGAGGGCTGCGTGGTGTTGTTCGTGGCGCAGGTGTTCGGGGTGGAGTTGAGCGTGGTGGAGCAGTTGACGCTGTTGTTGCTCGCGGTGTTGAGCGCGGTGGCGGTGGCGGGAATCCCGGGCGGATCGCTGCCCTTGATCGCGGGTCTGTGCGCGACCTTCGGCATACCGCCGGAAGGCATAGGCCTGGTGCTGGGCGTGGACCGCTTGCTGGACATGGCGCGCACGACGACGAACGTGGGCGCGGATCTGGTGGCGGCGGTGATCGTGGACGAGCACGCCGAGAACGCTGACGTCATGAACGAGGCCGAGGCGCGCGCGGATCGTTGAGGTGGCGCGGCGGCCGGGGGCGTCTGTCCGCCCGTTTGGCGGTATCAGTCAGATACCAGACACCCTCTGAAATGCATGGGCAGGATTGCGCGGTTGCGGATGGGTCCCGGTTGCGAAGAGTAAAATAAGGGACAGGCTGAAAAGGATTGCGTGCGGCGGATGGTTTGTTTGTGGTGGTGGGAATGCGAACGGCACGGATCAAGGTTTCTTCCG
>CAZOGV010000157.1:0-248 GCA_964579225.1 uncultured Akkermansia sp.
ATGGACGGGACTCGTCTAAGCCCGCGAAGCGGGCTTGGAATGACACCCGCGTGTAGCCGCGAAGCGGCGGGGTCGCGGCTCGAGGCCCGGCCATTCCGGGAGTGAGCAGCGTATGCAAAAAAGAACCCCGATCCTTGAGAGGACCGGGGTTGCCAAAATGGCGGGATGGACGGGACTCGTCTAAGCCCGCGCAGCGGGCTTGGTATGACACCCGCGTGGAGCCGCGAAGCGGCGGGGTCGCGGCTCGA
>CAZOGV010000157.1:348-6574 GCA_964579225.1 uncultured Akkermansia sp.
CCCCGATCCTCAAGGGGACCGGGGTGGCCAAAAATGGCGGGATGGACGGGACTCGTCTAAGCCCGCTGCGCGGGCTTGGTATGACACCCGCGTGGAGCCGCGAAGCGGCGGGGTCGCGGCTCGAGGCCCGGCCATCCCGCGAGCGAGTAACGCATACAAAAAAGAACCCCGATCCTCAAGGGGACCGGGGTGGCCAAAAATGGCGGGATGGACGGGACTCGAACCCGCGACCTTCTGCGTGACAGGCAGACGCTCTAACCAGCTGAGCTACCACCCCGTGATGGGGAAGAGGTGCGGACCGTAGAATCCGCTCCACTTCGGTCAAGAGTGTTTTGGAACCTTTTTTCCCCGCCCTTTCATTTTGGCGAAAAATGACTGGGCGCGCAGGCGCTCAAGACCTCGCGCCAGAGGCGGGTTTCCCCCGGCAAACCATGCACATCAAGCATGGTGGCGATGGCATCCACGGAGGGCTCGACAACTTGGTGCCTGGGGTCGGCGGGCCATTCGGGGCGCAGACGACGGGTCAGCGCCCAGCAGGCCCAGGCGCGGGTGGTGCGTTGGGCGCGGCGCGGCTCGTTCATGCGGTCGGCGTAGTGCTGAAAATGCACGCGCGGGTTGCCGATGAAGATGTCGGGCGGGGTGTGGGTCAAAAACCACGCCATGGCGGCGTAGGGCATGGGCCAGGCGGCAAGCTCGGGTTCGACGCCATGCACGTCGGCCCCCATGGCGCGGTCGAGGCAAAGCACGGCGCGCGCGGCGAGGCCGCGTTGCCAGAGGTCGTGACCGTATTCGAGGCAGCTCAGGTAAAAGGCCCCGTCGCGCGCGTCGCCGTGACGCGAAAGGTGGCGGTGGCTCAAGCCCGGCGGGAGCGCGGGCAAATGAGGGCAGGGCGGAAGCGCGTGGGCGGACATGCGCAGGAATGACGCCCGGTCGTCCGCGAATGTCGAACGCCGAGCGCGGGACGCGGCTTGAACCCGAAAACCGCGATTGGACGTGGCCCGCCTCGTGAGAGGCGGGACTGTGTCGGCACCGGTTTTCTGGACACAAGGCAAAGTTAAGTCAGGCGGCTAAAGGGATGGAGTTTGGGGCGGATGCCACACTGAGTCACAGGCAGGAATGCGCCTTCAGCGCACAAGTGCCTGTGTCACGCCTGCGCTACTCCAGGAGGCGGACGCGGCGGTGTTTCAGGGGGAACTGAAGCGTCACGGTGGTGCCGTGGCCGGGGTTGCTCTCGACCGCGATCTGGCCGCCGTGGGCGCGCATGATGCGTTGCACGACGAGCATGCCGAGGCCGTGGCCGCCCGGCTTGGTGGTGTGGTAGGGTTCGAAGAGGCGCGCGAGATCCTCCGGCTTGATGCCGGTGCCGGAGTCGGTGAAGGCGAGCAACACGTTCTCCTCGTCGGCCCGCACCCGGATGCGCAGGCGTCCGCCGGGGCGCATGGCTTCGGCGGCGTTTTTGATGAGGTTAAAAAACACCTGTTTCATCTGGTCGCGGTCGGCGCTGACCTCGGGGATCTCGCGCACGGACTCGACCTCGACCTTCACGCCGCGGTCGGAGAGTTCGCGCTCCTGAAAGGCGAGCACTTCGGCGAGCACGTCGGCGAGGCGGAGGTCGGCGAGGTCGGGCGCGCGGGGGCGGATGGCCTGGAGGAAATTGGAGATGATGCCGTCGAGCCGGGCGACCTCCTCCTGGCAGATGCGCAGGGAGTCGGCGAGGCTGTCTGTATCCTTTTTTTCGATACCGCGCAGTTTGCGGAGTTTTCGCTCCACGACCTGGAGGTGGATGGTGAGCGAGTTGAGCGGGTTGCCGAGTTCGTGGGCGACGCCGGCGGCGAGGAGCACGATGGAGGCGACGCGTTCGCTCTCGATGCGCTGGTCGGTGTCGAGCTTGTCGCGGGTGACGTCGGTGAGCACGACGGCGAAGCGGCGCGATTCCGCCACGGGGCCGAGGCCGTGCAGCGGGGCGGGGGCCTCGAAGGGCACGAGGTAGAGGCGCACGGCGCGCGGCTCGGGGTAGCTGAGCTCGATCTCGCGGGTGAGGCCGACGGCGTCTTCGAGCGCTTGGGCGAGGATGGGGCGGAGGCCGGGCACGAGACGCCAGAGGGTGGGCGGGGCGGCGTCGTCGGGGCGCAGGCCGATGAGGCGGCGGGCGGCGGAGTTGGCGTAGGCGATGTCGCCGTCGGTATCGACCACGAGCACGCCTTCCTGGAGCACGTTGAAGACGCGTTCAAAGAGCCCGCGCTCGCGGCCGATGCGCTGGGCGAGCGAGGCGAGGGTGGAGGCGTCGAGGGTGTCCAGACGCTCCAGCATGCGCTCGATGGAACTGGGTTTTTTGGCGGACACGGGGATCGGAGGACGGAGTTTTTTTAACCGCGGATTACGCGGATGGGCGCGGATGGGAAAAGCAGGGCGACGGAATTTCTAAATACGAAAGGGATGAGGGGAAGTCGGCGGAGCGGCGAGTCGAGCCTAGCCGTCGGAGAGCGGCGTCAAGCCGCCGCAGTCCAAAGATGAGGAAGAGGAGTGAGCGGGCTGTGGTGGTTGGGTTTTATCCGCGTTCATCTGCGTAATCCGCGGTTAAAATCAGGTATTGGTGGGAGCGTCGTCGAGCAGGCCGAGCTGGGCGGGGTCGATGCGGGTGGCCATGAGCTTGCGCAGGAAGGTCTCGCGGTGCTGGGGGCAACGGCCGAGGCGGAGGATGGCGTCGCGGTGCTCTTCGGTGCCGTAGCCCTTATGGTTGGTGAAGCCGTAGCCGGGGTGGACGGCGTCGAGCTCGGTCATGAGGCGGTCGCGGGTGACCTTGGCGACGATGGAGGCCATGGCGATGCAGAGGGAGCGGGTGTCGCCTTGCACGATGGCGGTGTGGGGGTAGGGGAAGCTTTTGAGCGCGAGACCGTCCACGAGGATGCGGGCCTGGGCGGGCGGGCGGTAGGCGGCGATATCCTCGGCGGTGGAGAACAGGTCGGGTTCACGCGGTGGCTCGGCGAAGGCGGAGGGCGGGTAGATGGCCTCGAGGGCGCGGCGCATGGCGAGCTTGGTGGCGCCGAGGATGTTTTCGCGCTCGATCTCGGCGACGTCGGCGATGCCGAACTGGGCGTGGATGCGGCCCTCGGCGGCGAGGGCCTCGAAGTCGAGGTAGAGGGCGTCGCGCTCGGCGAGGGAGAGCTGTTTGGAGTCGTTGATGCGGGAGGCGTTGGTGGCGGCCCAACGGCTTTCGAGAAAGGGACGCGTCACCAAGACGGCGGCGGCGACCACGGGGCCGGCGAACGCGCCGCGCCCGGCCTCGTCCACCCCGATGAGTTCGGGGTTGGGGTCGAGGTGCTTTAAGTCGAAGGCGCGGAGTTGGCGACGTTTGGCGGCCATGGGCGGGCGTCAGCGAGCGAGGAGCGCGGAAAATAGTTGCATGACGTTGCGGGAGTCCGACTCGCCAAGCGTGCCGGCGGAAGTGATGGCACGTCGATGAATCGGGCGGACGAGGTCAACACAGACGACGCGCCGCCCGCCGTTCAGTTGAATAGCGGGCCGAAAAAACGTGGGGTTTCCGTCCGCGAGCAAAGGGCAGGCCAGCACAGTGGGGAGCATGTCCAGATCGGTGGCTTGAATGGCGACCAAATTGGGCTCCGGGTTGCCCCGTTTGGAGGAGAATAACTCGAGTCTCACTGCCGGGCGATGGCGGCGAATTCGGCGTTGATGCGCAGGGTTTCCGCGCAGACCTCGGGGGTATATTCGCGGCGTAGTCGGGCGATGAGTTTTTGCCGTGCGGTGGAACGAACCGGCGCGACACGGGCGGCTTTCGCGGCGGTGCTACGCCTCGGACTGCGTTTCGTTGTGGTGGGCATGGGCTAAAGGTGGGTTTGGGCCGGGGGAGGGTCAAGCCGCGCCACCGCCGCCCCACGCCTGCTTGGGCGGGGGCGGCTTGAGCGGGAGTTCGTCGAGTTTGCCGGCTTCGCTCACGACCTCGTAGGCGGTGCGGAAGTGGAGCTTGGCGAAATCGCGCAGGGCGTCGGCGCCGAGGCGGCGGATGATCTCGTGGGCCTGGGTTTTCACGGCGGCGCTCGCGCCTTTCTGGAGTTTTTCGCCGAAGCGTTTGGAGAGGGCGTTCATCTGGCGCACGAACTCGGCGCGGGCGACGATGGAGGCGGCGGCGACGACCGGGTCTTCCTCGGCCTTGGTGCGCATGCGCAGGTCGAAACCCTCGACGCCGAGCTTCACGAGTTCGCGTTGCACGAGGGGCGTCTCGGTGAACTGGTCGAGGAGGCCCCAGGGCGTGGATTTCTCCTTCAAGGCCTCCTGCAGGGCGCGGGCGTGCTGGAAGGCGAGGATCTGGTTTTGGCTGCGAAAACGGGTGCCCATGAGCTGGTTGTATTGGCGCATGTCGCGGCAGTGTATCACCTTCGCCACTACGCCGGGCGTGGCGCGGATGAGCTGGTCGAGTTCGAGGATTTTGGACTCGGCCATTTTTTTGGAGTCCTGCGCGCCGGCTTTGCGCCAGGCGTCGATCATGGGTTTGTCGGCGATGACGGTGGCGGCGATGAGGGGGCCGAAGAAGTCGCCCTTGCCGGATTCGTCGAGGCCGGCGTGGGCCTCGAACCAGTCGGGGTGCAGGACCTCGTCGTAGCCGAGCTTGGCGGCGCCGGTGACCTCGGGTTCGAGGATCATGGTGACGAAGTCTTCGGTGCCCTTGCCGGCGACGACGAGTTTTTTGCTCTCGTAGCCGGTGACGTTGACCTTGGTGGCGTCGTTGCGGAAGGCGAAGCGGGCGTAGGCGACGTCGAAGCGCTCCCAGCCGCGCGCGGAGAGGAGGGTGCCGAGCTTGGTCAATTGCTCGTCGGTGAGCTTGATCGTGTAGCTGGCGAGTTTCTTGGGCGCGTCGGGATCGGCGGCGGGTTTCTTCTTCGGCATCGGAGGGATTGCCCACGAAACGACACGAAAGATCACGAAAAAACAAACGGTGCTTTCGCGGAGAGCGGTTTCGTGTGCTGTCGTGGGCCTCGTGGCTTCATCCCTCTTGTTGGAAAACGTCTCTGGTTTTCAGGACGCGCTGCTCGGCTGGTATCGCGAGCAGAGGCGTCGCCTGCCGTGGCGCGAGGAGCCGTCGCTCTACAAGACGGTGGTGAGCGAGTTCATGCTGCAACAGACGCAGGTGAAAACGATGCTGCCGTATTTCGCGCGCTGGCTGGAGGCCTTGCCGGATTTCGAGGCCTTGGCGGCGGCGTCGGAGGCGGAGGTGGTGAAACTCTGGGAAGGGCTCGGCTACTACACGCGGGCGCGCAATCTGCACAAACTCGCGCGCGCGTTGACGGCCCTGCCGGAGATCCCGCGCACGCCGGCGGAGTGGCGTGAGTTGCCGGGCATCGGGCCCTACACCTCGGCGGCGATCACGAGTATTTCGTTTGGCGCGCTGGCGGCGGTGGTGGATGGCAACGTGGTGCGCATCCTCGCGCGGCTGACGGCGGATGGCACTGCCTGGCGCGACACGACGACGGCGGGCAAGGCGCTCACGCCCCTGGCCGACGCGGTGCTCAACCACGCCGAGCCGGGCGATCACAACCAGGCCATGATGGAGCTCGGGGCAACGGTGTGCATGCGGCACAACCCGCTTTGCACGGTGTGTCCGGTGCGGGTTTTTTGCGCGGGGGCGCGGGCGGGCGATCCGGAGGCTTATCCGCAATTGGCGGCGAAGGTGATCGAGGCGCGCACGGTGGTGCGCGCATGGTGTCGGCGAGCGAGCGACGGGGCGCTGTTGTTGCATCGCACGGCGAGCGACGCTCGACGGTTGGCGGGGCAACACGAGTTGCCCTCGGCGGAACATTTCGGGCTGGCGGCGGCCGAGTTGGCGGCGGCGGGGCGGCTGCTCGCGACGAAGAAGCGCGGCATCACGCGCTTCGCGTTCACCGAGCCGATTCATGCGTTGCCGGAGACGCGGATCGGCCGAGGGAGCGCGGGCGGGGTGGGGGGCGGTCTGCCGGACGGCTTGGTCTGGGTGCCGGTGGACGAGTTGGAGACCGTGCTGATGTCGGGCCCGCACCGGCGCTGGACGCGGGAGCTACTGGCGAAAACCTATTAATCGTCGCGAAAGTTTTGGCATGTAGCCCGCTTCGTGAGAAGCGGGATTCTTGCAAGCGCCACACCCTTTTGTCCCGCCTCTCACGAGGCGAGCTACGTCCAATCCGGAAGCGTCCCGGTGATCGTTAAAAGATAAAGTGGGTGGGTGATGGTTCCGCCG
>CAZOGV010000158.1:0-6549 GCA_964579225.1 uncultured Akkermansia sp.
GTGCCCGCCGCCCTCACCATCATCGGCATCCCCCTCACCTTCAGCATCGCCGAGGGCATCGGCTTCGGCCTCATCAGCGCCGCCCTGCTCGCCCTCTTCACCGGCAAACCCAAAAGCTTTACCTTGGTCGGCTACATCATCGCCGCCGTCTTCTTTTTCTCCTTCTTCAAAATCTTCCCCTTCCACGCCGGCCACTGATCCGCACCGCCTCTTTTCTTCGCGTCCCTTCGCACCCTTCGCGATTTATCCCTTCCGCTCCGTTCACTCCGTTCGCTTCCTCCGTGCGCTCCTTGCCCTCCGTGGTTTAACCTCCTCCCTCCTCCATGTCCGCCGCCACCTTCGATCCCACCAGCGCCGTCCCGCCCGAATTCGCCCAGCTCGTGCGCGACCTCCAACACGCCTCCGGCGCCGTCCTCCGCCCCAACGCCCTCCACGAACGCCCCTGCTACGGCACCACCATCTACATCGCCAACTGCCTGCTCGACACCCGCTACGGCCTCTTCCGCGCCTACGTTTTCCAGGACCTGATCGACAAGCACTACATCATCGCCCTCGCCCACGGCGACATCTCCACCGCCCAGACCCTCTACACCCGCCTGCACTCCAGCTGCGTCACCTCCGAGACCCTGCGCGGCTGCGATTGCGACTGCGTGCAACAGCTCGAAGGCGCCTTCAAAGTCATCTCCGAAAAAGGCAACGGCGTGCTCTTCTACCTTCTCCAGGAAGGCCGCGGCGTCGGCTACGTCGGCAAAGCCCGCGACCGCATGCTCGTGCAAGCCTCGCTCGACCAGGTTTCCACCTTCGCCGCCTACGCCGCGATGGGCCTGCAAAAAGACCACCGCAACTACGAGAACATCTCCCACATCTGCTACCTGCTTGGCATCAAAGCATCGTGGATCGTCCTCACCAACAATCCCGACAAGGTGGACTCCCTGCGCAACCAGGGCCTCGTCGTCGCCGGCACCGAGGCGCTCGAATTCGAACCCTCGCCCTACAACCTCGCCTACCTCACCAGCAAGGCCGCCGGCGGCCACATCCTCAAACGCCCCACCGAGACCGATATCAAACGCGCCCTCCCGCCCGAGCCCGTCGTGCCCTTTAAGCCCCACGCCCTCGCCGCCGCCAAACGCTTCATCTACTCTGCCAGCTACTTCCTCCCCATGAAGCCGGTGGATAACGACATCCTCCTCACCGAAACCGAATTCACCGCGCTCAACACCAGCGGCGCGCTCGAGCGCTACATGGCCGGCCCCGCGCCCCTCATCCTCGCCTACCGCGTCATCCGCGACCACCGCGTCTTCGTGCGCATCAACCCCGACGCCCTCGCCGCCCACCGCAAACAGCAGCCGGACGACCCCATCTTCGACCTTATCACCACGCCCTACTGGTTCCGCGTGCACGTTTACTACGACATCGTGACCTCGCAGGATTTTGTCGTGCTCACCCACGGCCACCCACGCCACCACGACATCCCGGTCGTGCGCCTGCATTCCGAGTCCTTGTTCAACCGTTTCCCCCTGCGCCAGCTCACCAACCGCGACAAGATGAAGGAGTCGGTGAAGCACATCGTCACCTACGGCGCCGGTGCGATGCTCCTCGTTTACAACGACGGCCGCGGCGCCGGTTTCGGCGCCCACGCCGCCGACCGCATGATGACCGAGAGCAACCAGGCCCTCAGCAGCGACGAGGCCTACCGCAAGCTCGGCATCGAATACGACAGCCGCGACTACGACGCCGCTTTCACATTGTTGAAGCACCACATCCCCAACGAAAAAATCCAGATGGTGATGAACAGTCCCGGCAGCCTCGTAATGAAACCCGAATACGCCGAGTCCCTGCACCGCCAAAAGTTCGAGGTCGATAAATGGATCTTCCTAGACGACGACTCCGTCGGCGAGTGAGCCCAGAGTGGCGGCAGCATCCTGCTGCCGATGCCGTCTGCGACACCTGCGGCGCCCCCGAAGCAACCCGCTTCGCCGAAGAAACACTCTGCGTCGATTGCTACGCCGAACGCGGCGCCTGTTGCGCCGACAAAGCGGACGAGTGCGACGACAAGAATTAAGCGGTAATAACCACGCTCAGCACATCGGCGCGCAGGCGACGAGAAGCACCAAAACTCCGAACACGGCCAACAACGCCCACCATTTCCTGCGCTGCGCCAACACGACGCACAGACCAACCGAGCCTGAAATCAGCGCCACAGGAACCCACATCTGAAACAGGCGCTCTCTCTGCTGCTGCTTCAGATGACGCCGAATCATCTCTGGCCACTCGCGCTGTTCCTGTTCCGTCGGCACGTATTCGCCAATGCGCACATCAGGCGGCAATGCTTCCAGGATATTGCCCGTCTTCCCCGTCCCATCGTATCGCACCAACTGCCCGCCATCCGCGTTTAGGTCACGGAAGCTCCGAACATAGCCTCCCAGAAAAACAATGTGCCCTCCCGATGAACCGTAAGGTGAGTGAGGTGCCCATTTCCCGTCGGGCTGCAGACCACGCGTCCACGCGATGGGGATGGTTGAAGGGACTCTACCAATTTGTATTTCGCCAATAGCCACCGCCCAAGACGGCTTAATTTTCCTAAACATCGGCTCCAACTCGCTGCCGTCCTTGGTTAATACCGTGGTCAGTTTTCTCCGCAATTCGCGATTGGCCGGATCTTCGGCGGAAACCCAAAAATTCGAGTCGTTCAAAAGCCCCTCCTTCGCCAAAATTTCAGCGTAGTCCCAGACATCCTTCGCATTGGACAGCCTGTCCTTGTGGTCGTTGGCGTAAACCAGTGACGCCATGTAAATCTGACGTAGGTTCGATGCATCCACCGACTTCCGAGGAGTTGATCTCATCGACCCCACAGTCGGCAAGATAATCGCCAGCACCAAGACCACGCATGCCGCCGCCGTGAGTAGCTCCAACCACACCGGCATACGCCAATGCCGCCGCCAAATAGACTTACCCTCACGCGTTTTCACCCCGCCCTCCCCCCGCGCTGCCTGACCGCCTCGAACAGCGTGATGATCGTCGCCATCGCCACGTTCAGCGAATCCGCCTGGCCCGCCATAGGGATGAGCACGCGGGCGTCCGCCTCGCGCAGCCAGTAATCGCTCAGGCCGTATTGTTCGCTGCCCATCACGATGGCCAGCGGCCCGCGCAGATCGGTGTCGGTGTAGAGGTCGGTCGCCGAGGGCGTGGTCGCCACCGAACGAATGCCCCGCTCCGCCAGCCACGGCCGCACCTGCGCGCTATCGGCGATGATCACCGGCACGGAAAACACCACGCCGGTCGAGGCGCGCACCACGTTGGGGTTAAACAAATCCGTCACCGGATCGCACACGATCAAGGCATCCACTCCCGCCGCGTCCGCGCTGCGCAAAATCGTGCCCAGGTTGCCCGGCTTCTCGATCGCCTCCACTACCAACAGAAAGGGGTCAGGCTACCAACAGAAAGGGGTCAGGCCGAGTATTGTTATATTTCTTCTCAAGCAAGGTCTCCAAATCCGCCAGCGACCGCCGCCACTGCGGCGCGACCGCCAGCAACCCATCCGGACGCTCGCGATACGCCACCTTGGCGAAGGCGTCCTTCGTCAACTGGAACACCTGCGCCCCCGCCTCCTGCGCGCGGGCGATGAGCGCGGGCTCGTTGCCCTGGTCGCCCGGATACCACTCGGGGCATAGGTAGAGCTCCGTGAGCGCGATGCCCTTGTCCAGCGCGCGCACGATCTGCCGGTAGCCCTCGACCAAAAACACCCCCGCCTCGTCGCGTGGACGGCGATCACGCAGCTTCACGAGCTGCTTTACGCGCGGATTTTGGAGGCTGGTGATGGTTTCGATGAAAGGCATGGCCGCAAGAAGGCGCAAAAGTCGCAAAAAGAGGCCACCCGAAACCGCAGCGACATCCGCCGCGCGAGCTCCGTCACCGGGAGCGCCGGCATCCTGCCGGCTGTTCGCTCCGAAAGCCGGCTGGAAGCCGGCAACCGCGCCGAAACGGAAACCACGAAAAGCGATTGGTCCTCCGTCCTAACAAATTCGCAACCGGGCTCGCCATCGTTGGCACGCGCCCTCTTATGTGCCTCACTTTTTCCCATGTCCGCCTCCCCATCTTTCGATCTCATCGTCATCGGCGCCGGCCCCGGCGGCTACGTCTGCGCCTTCCGCGCCGCCCAGCTCGGCCTCAAGGTCGCCCTCGTCGAGAAACGCCCCACCCTCGGTGGCACCTGTCTCAACGTCGGCTGCATCCCGTCCAAGGCCCTGCTCGCCTCTTCCGAGCACTTCGCCTTCGCCAAGGGCCACGCCGCCGAGCACGGCATCAAAATCGACGGCGTCTCCCTCGACGTCGCCGCCATGCTCAAGAAGAAGGACGGCATCGTTCAAAAGCTCACCGGCGGCGTCGCCGCCCTCGCCAAGGCCCGCAAGGTCACCGTCATCACCGGCGAGGCAAAGTTCATCTCCGCCACCGAAATCTCCGTCTCTGGAGGGACGACCTCTGTGTCGTCCGCGCCTTCAAACGAGCAACGTCTCACCGCCAAAAACATCGTCATCGCCACCGGCTCCGCACCCGTCGAGCTGCCTTTCCTTAAATTCGACGGCGAGACCATCCTTTCCAGCACCGAAGCCCTCACCCTGCCCGCCGTGCCCAAGACCCTCGCCGTCGTCGGCGGCGGTGCCATCGGCCTCGAACTCGGCTCGGTCTGGGCCCGCCTCGGCGCCGAAGTCACCGTGGTCGAGTTCCTCCCCAAAATCGCCGCCACCAGCGATGACGACGTCGTGCGCGCCTACACCCGCATCCTGCAAAAACAGGGCCTCAAAATCGAGGTGAACGCCAAGGTCACCGGCTACGACGCGAAAAAGAAAATCCTCACCGCCGAGCGCGACGGCAAAGTCGTCGAAGTCGCCGCCGAAAAGGTCCTCGTCGCGGTCGGCCGCCGTCCCTACGCCGACGGTCTCGACCTCGCCGCCGCCGGCATCGAACTCACCGACAAAAAGCGCATCAAAGTCGATTCCCACCTCCGCACCTCCACCGCCGGCGTCTGGGCCATCGGCGACGTCATCGACGGCCCCATGCTCGCCCACAAAGCCGAGGAAGACGGCGTCGCCGTCGCCGAATGGATCGCCGGCAAACACGGCCATGTGAACTGGGACCTCATGCCCGCCATTATCTACACCGACCCGGAAGTCGCCACCGTCGGCCTCGGCGAGGATGCGGCCAAGGCCAAGGGCCTCGACGTGAAAGTCGGCAAATTCAACTTCGCCGCCAACGCCCGCGCCCTCGCGAACGACGCCGGCGACGGTTTTGTGAAAATCATCGCCGACGCCAAGACCGACAAAATTCTCGGCGCCCAGATCCTCGGCAAAAACGCCGGCGAGCTCATCAGCGAGATCGTCACCCACATGGAATACGGCGGCAGCGCCGAAGACCTCGCGCGCACCATCCACGCCCACCCCACGATGAGCGAAGCGGTCAAAGAAGCCGGCATGGCCGTCAGCAAATCCGCCATCCACGCCATATAAAAATGTGGCCGCAGGCGTGCCGCCCGCGCTCCGTCTCTTCCCAAGGCCCGCCCTCACCGGCGGGCCTTTCTCATGTCTCCGCCTTCACCTAGCCCGCTCCTCCGCGTCACGTGAACGTGACTCTACCGCGCTCGCCCGCCGACTCTTTTCTTGGCAGGACACCCGGCAATCAGACTCATGCGCATCGTCCTCACCTCCCACGGCTCCACCGGCGACATCTACCCTGTCATCGCCCTCGCCGTCGCCCTGCAAAGTCGCGGCCACGCGGTGAAATTCGCCACCATCCCGAACTACCGCGAGGAGATCGAAGCCGCCGGAGTCGAGTTCTACGCCCTCTGTCCCGACTGGGAACAGGCCGACCTCGCCTACTGGATGGGCCGCCTCAACAAAATCCGAAACCCCGTCCACCAGCTCCGCGAAATCTATGTCGGAGCCAAGGCCTACATCCCCGACATGATCGCGCGCATGGACGCCATCATGCCCGAGACCGACCTGCTCGTCTCCAGCTACCTCTTCCCGATGAACAAGGGCATCGCCGACCGCCACGGCGTGCCCTTCGCCACCCTCGCCTTCGCCCCCCACGTCATCCCCTCGCCCGACTTCCCGCCCGAGCATTTCCCCGCCCCGCGCTGGCTCGGCCGCGCCGCCCGCCGCGCCTGGAATCGCTGGCTCTGGAAAACCGCCAACGCCGTCGTCGATCGCACCATCAATGCTTCCATCGCCGACGCCCTGCGCCGCGCCCGCCTGCCCAAGGTGCGCAACTTTTTCTCCAAGCCCGCCGAGCGCGTGCTCGTCACCGTGCCGGAAAATCTCTTTCGCGTGTCCGGGGCCGAGATCGACGAGCGTTTCCGCTATGTCGGCTACCTACGCTGGCAATCGCCCGCCGACGACGAACTAGACGCCGAGGTGCGCGCCTTCACCGCCGACGCGCCTGGCGGCAAAGTCCCCGTGCTCACCTTTGGCAGCATGGTTTACGACAACGCCGGAGCCTGGATGGAGCGCTTCATCCGCGCCTGGCCGCGTGACCGGAAAATCATCGTCCAAC
>CAZOGV010000159.1:0-4450 GCA_964579225.1 uncultured Akkermansia sp.
AGGCCGAAAGCAGGGATTCTTCGGCAGCGGATCGCGCGCGTGAATAAGACGCTTTTCAATATGTAAGGCCTCGGCTGTCGCGACCGCTGGTGCAACCGCCCAAATTGAAATCAGGGCCAACAATAAAAATAAGAATTGTCGCGAAACCAAAACCGAAGACAATTCGCATGACACCCGAGTCATTTTATTTTTCCGTTTTGCTCGGTGCATGGTGACGGGGGAAAACCAAAGAAATAATACTTATCCTCATCGGAAACGTATCTCAACGCCATCATTGGAAAGCAAAACTCAAGCATCAAAGAAGCCAATCATTCACTCTAGGTGAAACATCGTCACAAATTACTAATTTGGAAAGATCTCGCCGTCCATATCTAGACGCGAGATAATCATATTCTTTCAATCCTTGATAGTCAGGCCCCGAATACCCGGCAGACCGGGAAGAGATCGCGACCTTGTTATCACCGCGAAACAGCACTGGCCATGTAGCGCTCTCGATACCCGGAGGCAGCCCAAATCCTCCAGGAGCGCCTTTAATATCACGCCAAGTGGCGTCCGCAGGTATATCGAACACAAGGCGATTGATCACATATACTTTAAACCATTGATCTCGAGTCGGCCCCCCTCCGGAAGAACTCATAAGCCGTGCCACAATTTCGCGCAAATCCTCGTTATTAAACTCCCCCAAATTCAACAGCACTTTTAACAGAATTTTATCTCCTCCAGCTTCAAATGCGCGATACTCCCACTGAGGAGCTTGAAGTATGGCCTCAACCATGGCGTCTTTAGTCGTGGCCACTGCGGATAATGTGCTTGATCCAGATTTTATTTGCGATGCGCATGCCGTATTGATAAAAAGACAGGACGCAATTATCAAGTAAGTTGAATATTTCATATTACTCCTTCCACTCCAAGGATAGCTTGTGCGTAATCCCGTTTGCAGATGAAAGCCATCCAGGAGCGGAACCCGCCAACACAGCGGAAAGACCGCCGCTTTGTTCTATTGCTGTCGTTGACCATGTATCCGGATTATTCTCCAAATCGCTCGAGTAGGGCTTAAAGTATGCCAAGCCTGTAATAGTGGCGGTTCCGGAATAAGTCCCGCTAAAGTCCTGCGTTTCGAAGGTATCGCGACCATACGAAGATATTACAACCTCTCCCCACGGTAGCACACTAACTCCCCAAGCCTCCCAGTAACTAATGGTCCAGTTTGTAGTGGCGGCGGTTGCCGAAGCTTTATAACTATAATTAAAATCGACTTTTTGCACAATCCATCCGGTTTGGTTATGGCTTGAACTCAAATTGAAGTCCACCACCCCTCTCGAAAAAGAAATCGGATCACCTACTTCCAGCAATGCACTGGTATTTTTATTAATAAAACTTAGACCGCCATAGCTACCTTCTGCCACGAAAGTGCTGAGTGTGACTTTTGACGCAAGACCCAACGGATCGACCCCAGTTAATGGGGCCGGGGCGTATATTCGTCCATTCACTCCGTCCGGAAACCCACTCGGATCAGCTGACATCCAGCGCGCCTCGTCCGCGCGGTAATTGCGGAAGGGGAAAACATACGCCCCCAAATCCTCGTCGTAGGGCTTGCCGGTGAAGCGACCCGCATTCGCACCGCCCGCAAGCGGCGAGCCGAAGGCATCAGCCTCCAAGGCTGCGATTTCGCCGGCGGCGTCGGCGATGACGACGGTCGTGGCTAGATGATCATTAACGTAGTAGCGCGTGCCCTCGGCGGCGACGAATGATACATCGCCGACCACGCAGGTCAGCAACGCGGCGAATACTAAACGAGCGCATCGGCTCATTTTAAGGATAGGATTATGGTTCATGGCTGGAAAAAGCGGAGTCGGTGCCTCGTGGCCTGGCTCACGGGTTCGGCGCCGGCGCGGCGGTCGGCTCCGGATTCAGGCTGCGGCTCATCAACGTTTGGCCGCCCGCCAAGTGCGGTTCGTTCACGAAGTAGTCGTCGCCGCGCTGCACGAGGGCCAAGCCATCCCAAACCCAAGTCTCCTGTTGCAGCCCCACCCCGGGCATGGCCGCCCCGGGTTCGGTAGCCTTGCGCACCAGCATGCCGGTGGCGTCGTAAGCATAGTGCGCGGCTCGACCCTCGGGGCGGTCCACCCGCATCACCTTGTCGAGATAACCATAGGTAAAGCTGCGCTCGACGCGACCGTCGATCTGCTCGCTCAACATGCGTCCCGCCGGGTCATAGGCGAAGCGGGTTTCCGAGCGTGGCGCCTCGACCGGGTCCTCCCCTCGCTCGCGGCGCACCACGAGCTGGTTCGCGGCGTCGTATTCCATGGTCAGCCAGGTGTCGGGCGAACGGTTCTCGATCAAGTTGCCCGCCGCATCGTAGGCGTATTTGCGGTTTTGCCGCGCATCCTGCGGCGAAAAGGCGCCGACCAAGCGACCCAACGCGTCGTAGGAGTAAAGAATCTCCACCCGAGCCGCCACCGGAGGAAGGGGCAGCTCGGTCGCGCCGGCTTCGGTGACGTCGGCTTCAGCTCCGCCACCCGCGTCGCCACTGGCGGCGCCTGCGGCGGGGGCACGAGCGCCCATCGAGGCGAGCACCACGTTGCCGGGGCCAAAGCGCTCCAGCACGCGCTTGTTGAGCAGGCCAAACGCGTCCCAATCGTAGCTCAGCCGCTGCCTCGGACGCTCGTCCACGCCGCGCACCAGCAGTTCGGTCATGCGGCCAAGATCATCATAGTGGTAGCGATACTGCATGCCGTTGCCCACCGTTTTGGCCGCGAGGCGCATCGTCTTGGCGTCGTAGGTGTGGGTCGCCTCGCGTTTGCCATCCACCTCGATGTGCGCCACCCGCCCGAGCAGGTCGTGCACCGTGGTCGTGGTGCCGGCGGGCACAAGGTCGGCGACCATGCCTGGGCGCAGCAGCGTGACGTCACGCTTCTGGCCGCCGGGCCCATAGGTGTAGGCCAGACCCGAAGCCTCGGCGTTGCGCGGGCGTTGCTCGACGCGGACGACGCGATCCAGCGCATCGTAGGCGTAGCGGGTGTTTACCTCCGCCGTCGTGGCGCTCACCAAGCGGCCGAACTCGTCGCGCAGGTAGTCCACTTTTTGCCCGGCCCCGTAGTCGATGGACTCCAGACGACCGGCGGCGTCGAAACGGTAGCGCGCCACCTGCACGCCGTTCGCCCGCTCGCTCAAGCGGCCGGCCGAATCGTATTTCCAGGTGAGCACTTGGCCGAGCGCGTTGGCCTGCCGCACGATGCGCCCGGCCTTGTCCCGCTCCAACATCAGCGCATGCCCGCGCCCGTCCACCCAGCCGATGGGCTCGCCCACCGCGTTATAACGATAGGAGGTCTGCTCGCCGAGAGGATTGCTCACCAGCATGAGACGACCGTCGGCATCGTAGTAGCGCGTGGTCGTGCCGCCGCGCTCATCGGTAAAGGCCACGGTCTGCAACTCGCCCGGATTCGGGATGGGCGTCCAGCCCTTGGGCGCGGCTTTGGCCGGATAAAGGGTCGGGCTGGCGGCGCCATAGGTCCACTTCCACCACGGCCTTTGGTTCCGCCAGACTTCGGAGGGACGTCCGGAGGCGTCGTAACGGTGGGAAAACACCACGCCGTCCTCGATGCGCTGGCCCAGACGACCGCCTTGTTCATAAACATAGGTGCGCTTGCGCCCATCGGGCTGGATGACCTCCACCACCCGCCCCTGCGCGTCGTAGCGGGTGAACTCGCGATTCGTGCCGCCCGGCAGCTCGCGCTCCACGAGGCGGCCCCAGGTGTCGTATTTAAAACGCATCACTCCGCCGTCCGGCGCCTCGGTGGCCACGAGTTGGGCGCGCTCGTCGTAGAAAAACTTCGTGGTGCGCCCGAGCGTATCCGTTACCACCGCCGGCTGGCGCGAGGCCCCGGCATAAGCGAGGTGGCGGATACGTTGCCCGCGCGGCGCGGCGGACTCGGTGGCGGTCGCGGATGCCGAGGCCTCGTCGAGCGGCGCACCGGGCGCGCGCCAGACCTCGATCAAGCGGTCCTGCTCGTCGTAAATATGGCGAATCTCGGGCTCGCCGAGCGAGCGCAGGCGCACGGGCAGGTGACGAGTGTTATAGTCGATGCGGGCGAGCACCTGACCGGCTTGGTCGCGGCGCTCGCGCAACTGCCCGCGCCCGGCGGCGCGGCGCTGGTAGGCGGTGACCTCACGGGTGCCGTCGGGCTGGGTGATCAAGAGTTCGGCCCGACGCGGATTCTGGGCCAGCGTGGTTGTGCGACCGGCCTTGTCGGTGCGGGACAGCGTGTAGCCCTCATTTTCGGAACCGGAATGCGCGTAGGTGGCATCGCCATCGGCGAGGAGTTTGCCCTTGGGCAAGTCCCATTTAAAACGCTGCACCTTGCCGTTGGGCAGGCGCAGCGCCTCCAGCACATCGGCCGGATAGGCGAAGCGCACCGCTCCCATGGCTCGCCCCTCGACCACCGGCGTA
>CAZOGV010000159.1:4460-6438 GCA_964579225.1 uncultured Akkermansia sp.
ATCGACATCGAGATTCAGCGCCGGGTCGGTCTCGGGGCGCGCCTCGTTGACCGCCTGGCGCACGGCGGCGGCGTTGAGCGCCTGACCGAGACCGGTGGAGTGCCACGCGGTTAGGTGACCGGTCTGGGCGTCATAGGTAAAACGGTGCTCCAAAATGCCGGCGAGCACCCGCACGGGACGGCGGCGGGCATCGTAGGTGACGCGAAGCACGTCTTGGTTGGTGCCGGGTTCGGCCGTGCTCAGCCGCTGCACGATGCGGGTGAGCAGCCCGTTTTCGTGGGTAAAATCAAAAAACCGCCCGCTCGGTGCGGTCAGGGTGGAAGGCAGACCATCTTTATATACCCAAGCCCAGCCCTCGCGGTCGCTCAGACGATAGACACCGGGGGAAACCTCGGCGCAAAACCAACCCTCGGGCGTGTATCGCTTCGCGTCCATTTCCTCACGGGTAAAAATGATTTCCCCACCGCCCGGCGGCCGCCAAACCAGCCGGTCGCGATTCGCCGGATACAAGAAGCTGGTGAGCTGCGGAATGACCCACGCCGAACGATACATGGCCACCTGCGGATCGGCAGGCGGCGGCGCACCGGCTCGCGCCGGTGCGGCCTTGGGCCGGTCGATGGCGGGCATCTGCGCCGCCTTGCGCAAAAGATCCACCCGCGCATCCCGTTCGCTGGTCTTCAGCTTTACCTCCGAAACCGTGTGGACCAGTTGGAGCTGCAGGCCAAACTCCGGCGCACTCCCCGCCGCCGGTCCCATGGGCAGCGCGAGAACAAGCCGACCTTGAAGGTCGACGTTGCCAAGCGCGGCGGGGTTCATCGTCCAATTGGGTGCGGCAATAGACCACGCGGAAGTAATAAGCCCGAAAGTGATCGTTGATAGGGAGCGAAGAGAAATCATAATAAAAAGCATCAGCCTTGGATAAGCCATCCATTGCCTGAAATAAGCAAAAACGCTCCACAGGCGGACCTGCGGAGTGGTATGCTCACGGAACGGCGAACCCCCTTCGGATTGTTTCGATGACCAAAGTCGCGCAACCGAATCTCAGGCAACTTGCGGCTAAGTATCTATATTAGCACCGCCGAAATTTCCCTTAGTTTAACGATAAGATACGATGTCTTGAGCTTGGTCTACTTTCCCCACTTTAGTTTTCCCGATCAATGGGCAGCGTGATCCACTCCGATGCTAAAGTATCAGGAGATTCATTGACCTCCAGCGATTTTACATTGACCAAAACCCTACATTGCACTCGCCCGCGGGGCAACTCGTCCATGAGTAATTTGAAACGCCCACGAGCTTCTTCTGGCGCAAACGACATTCTTTGCCCAATGTCCGAAAGGCTTTCTTTAATTATTTGTTCCAATAGTATAGACTTCGTAAGCACCTGACCAGCGCCAAGAGTATATGAAAAGTCACCCTCTGAAGGAAGAAGCGAACTGTTAGCAGCAGACGGCACCGAGGTAAATAATATATCAGCCTGCGAGTCCGCTTCCGTTTGGCGAAACTGCACGGTCATGCCGTATGGTATCGCAAAGTAATAAATCGAATTGTCGACCTTATGTGCGACAGAACCTTGATTGGTGGCCATAAAATCCACCCGGCCATCACGGATGGTAATCTCATACTCCACAGCGGCTTTTGCCACGGCGATTAATCCCATCGACATCAACAGTAAATATATATTTGTTTTCATTTTATCATTCCCAACGTTGAATTGCACCATATATGCCAACAAGATCACTTTCGCTTTTACTCACAATACCAGCAAGCGACCCCATTTTATTGTCAAACGTAGAAGTTCCAGTCACCTTTGCTGAGTGCGCGAAACCGCCAAAAGTAGCAACGCTCCCCCCTGATGATACCTTCGTGTAACCTTCTGCCGCCATAAATGCATCCGATAGCTGATTGCTTTGCATCCAATACCCAGAACCAGCATAGAGAAACCCATGGCAGTTAAACGAGACGTCATATCCCGAGGGAA
>CAZOGV010000160.1:0-6340 GCA_964579225.1 uncultured Akkermansia sp.
GACACCGACATCGGCAGATTTTAGCCGGGAATAAAGTAACAAAGTAGAACTAAGGTCGGTTTCTTGTTTATGGAATGCCGCCCCGTCGTGGCGTCGCTAGGCAGGTCCACCAGACCCACGCGATGAAGGCGGCCTGAAAGGGTAGGCGGAGCCAGAGCACGGTTTGTGAAGGGCCGAAGGCCTCGCCCGCGGCGGGGTTGAGCGCGACGTGCAGGTTGGCGGGGAAGATCGCGATGAGCAGCGCGATCAGCCCCCAAGCGGCGGCGCGGCGGAAGTGTGTAGTGAAAACTCCAATACCGCCTGCCAGCTCGGCCAGGCCCGAGAGGTAGATCAAGGGCCGGTGCGACGCGGCGGGCAGCCAGTCGGGCATCATCGGATCGTAGAGATGCGGCGCGACGAAGTGGGCGACTCCCGCGACGATGAAGAACGCGCCAAGGCCGTGGCGCAGGCGACGGCGCAGGATGGGGTGTCGGTCGGCTGAGGCGGCGTCGGAGGCGGGCGTGCTCATGCGCGTAAGGGTGGGCGGGCGCGGAGAGGTGGCAAAGGGGCGGGCGCGGTTTGGGTGTAGGGCGGGGTCGGCCCTGGGAGCGCCGGCTCTTGTGCGCCGAAGGCGCATTCAGCCGGCTTCTGGGATTGGCCTTTCAGGGCGCAGGGCTTCGGCGACAGGAGTGTCGCCGCTCCTTGTGAACGCGGCGGGCGGTGGAATGCCGGCGCTCCCAGGAATTTCAGCGCACGGGCGGGCGCGGCGCAGGGCGCGGCGGCGGGGGTCAGCGTTTGTCCTGCGCGGCGCCGCCGCTCCATTTGAGCTTGGCGCGGACGACGGCGAAGTGGCTGTGGTCGCGGCGCTGGATGAGGCGCAGGCGGCGCGGCGCGAGCTCGATCTCGATGGGCGCGGCGGCGGCGGGCGCGGGCAGCACGCGGCCGTCGGCGGCGACGATGAGGCCGGTGGCGTGGTCGGAGAGGTTTTGCACGCGGAGTTTCACGCCGGCGCGGAAAATGATGGAGCGGTTGCTCAGGGTGTGTGGGCAGATGGGCGTCATCACCAAGACCTCGGCGGAGGGGTGGATGAGCGGGCCGCCGGCGGAGAGGTTGTAGGCGGTGGAGCCGGTGGGGGTGCTGAAGACGAGGCCGTCGCACAGGTAGTCGGTCACGAGTTCGTCGTCGGCGAAAACCTCGAGGCGAACGAGGCGCGAGTTGGAGGCGTCCTTGATGAGGATGTCGTTGAGCGCGGCCACGGGCGCGGCGTCGCCGACGCGGCAGGAGAGCAGGGCGCGTTCGGCGGTGACGAAGTCGCCGGAAAGCAGGGTGGGCAGGCAGTCGCGGACCTCCTCGGCGGAGAACGGGGTGAGGAAGCCGAGGCTGCCGCGGTTCACGCCGATGAGCGGAATGCCGGCCTCGGCGGCGGCGGGCGCGGCGCCGAGGAGGGTGCCGTCGCCGCCGATGACGCAGCAGGCGTCCACGTCGGCGAGGTGGGAGGCGGGCAGGGGGAAGGCGTGGGTGACGCGGGTGGCGACGCCGGCGGCTGCGGCGAGCGCGACGAGGTCTTCGGCGAGTTCGCGCGCGCCGGGTTTCTGCTCGTTGACGACGAAGGCGAGGCGGCGGATGGGAGGCATCGTCATACGATGAAATGACCAATGACCAATGTCCAATGACCAATGGTCCGGAAGGGGGTGGGGCGGCGGGTCGTCACGTGGATTTCACCAGGCCGAGGAGGAACTCGCGGTTGCCGTCGGTGCCGGTGATGGGGCTGTCCATGACGCCGACGAGGGCGGCGCCGGGGAGGGTGGCGAGGGCGAAGTCGCGGATGTCGTCGAGCACGCGTTGTTGCACGGCGGGGTCGCGGATGACGCCCTGGCCTTTGTCCACCTCGGCCTTGCCGGCTTCGAACTGGGGTTTGACGAGGGCGACGAGCGTGCCGCCGGGGCGGAGCGCGGGCCAGACGGGCGGGAGGATGTGGCGCAGCGAGATGAAGGAGAGGTCCATCACGACTGCGTCGTAGAGCGGGCGCGGCAGGGCGGCGGGGTCGAGGTGGCGGGCGTTGACTTGTTCGAGGTTGGTGACGCGCGGATCGGCGAGCAGGCGGCCGTGTAGTTGCGCGCGCCCTACATCGAGGCAGGTGGCGGAGGCGGCGCCGGCCTGTAGGGCGCAGTCGGTGAAGCCGCCGGTGGACGCGCCGACGTCGAGGATGTGCGCGCCGCGCAGATCGAGCGGGAAGGCGTCGAGCCAGCCCTGGAGTTTTTCGCCGCCGCGGGAGACGAAGCGCGAGGTTTCGGCGAGGGCGACGGGGAAGTCGGCGGGGTATTCCTTGCCGGGTTTGTCGAGGCGTTCGGTGCCGGAGCGCACGAGGCCGGCCATGACGTAGGCTTTGGCCTTGGCGCGGGTCGGGGCGAGGCCGCGGGCGACGAGGAGTTCGTCGAGGCGGAGTTTTTTGGCGGGGGCGGTCATTGGCGGGCGCGGGTTAACGCGTGAAGCGCACGAGCAAGAACGTGGTCAGCGCCACGGCAACGATGGAGAAAACGATCACGCGCCGGTTCCAACGGTCGCGTGGGGGCGGGGGCAGGCCGGCGCGCCTGGCCTCGCGACGTTCGCGGCGGTTGTCGCGGCCCCTGAACCAGGCAACGACGTCGGCCCCGGTAAAGAGGGCGTCGGCGATGCCGATGAGGAGTTCGAGAACCAACCAGCCGATTTCCATGCGCGGAAAAGTGTTTTCAAAGCACGCCGAGTGCGCGGAGGAAGGCGCGGGCGAGGATCATGTGGCCGGCGGGCTGGGGGTGAATGCGATCCCAGGCGAGGCTCATGGGGTGGACGTGGGCGAGCACGGCGTCGATGGCGGCCTGAGTGTCCACGAAGGTCGCGCCGTGGCGGGCGGCGAGGCGGCGGACGATGGCGCCGTAAGCGTCCATGCGGGCGCGCATGGGATCGGCGCGGTGGGGCTCAAAGAAAAAGGGCGTGGCGAGGATGAGGCGCGAGGGCGCGGCGAGCGTGGCGAGGGTGCGGCTGGCGAGGTCGTCGAGCGTGCGTTCGTATTCGTCGGGCAATACATGGGTCTCGGTGCGGAGGGGGGTGTCGAACTGGCGCCAGACATCGTTGACGCCGATCATGACCGAGACGGTGTCGGGTTTGAGGTCGATGACATCGGTCTGCCAGCGGGCGGCGAGGTCGCGCACAGTGTGGCCGGAGGTGCCGCGGTTGAGCACGCGGATGCGGGCTTCCGGGCGGGTGGCGAGCAACCAGGATTCGATGAGCGAAACATAGCCGCGACCGAGGCCGGGGGAGCCCCACGGGGCGGGTTTGCCCGCGGGTTCGCGGCCGGCGTCGGTAATGGAATCGCCGATGAAGAGGAGGCGGGAGTTGGCGGAGAGTAGCATGCTCGGAGCCGGAAACCGTGGCGCACAAGTCGCCGCCTGAGCAATGGCCATCCGCCGGGAACCGCTGCCCGATTGCCCGCCACTGCACGCATGCGGCGCAAGCCAACGTGTAACCCAATGGGTTACACGGATCGATAAGTTATTGATGGTAAGCGATGGATTTCACCGTGTAACCTATTGGGTTACACGTGGCCGGGGAGGGGGCTAGGCGAGCTTTTGGCGGGCGGGGGACCAGCAGGTGGTGCGGCCGCCGATAGTGGCGCGTTCGAGGGCGACCTTGGTGCGCGGGCATTTGCCGCCGTCCTCCCAGCGGTGTTGGAAAAGCCAGCTCTTGGGCGGATCGGGCCATTGGGCGGCGTCGGCCGCGCCGATGAGACGCAGGGCCTCGCGGGCGACCCAGACGGTCTCGGCGTGGAGTTTTTTTATTTCGGCGGGCGAGAGGTCGCCGCAGCGGCGGGCGGGGTGCAGGGCGGCGCGCCAGAGAATTTCGTCGGCCATCCAGTTGCCGATGCCGGGGAAGCGTTCTTGCATGAGCAGCACGGCCTTGAGCGGGGCGCGGGCGCGGCGTATGAGGAATTCGGATACGGCGGCGAGGGTGAACGCGGGCGAGGTGACGGCGGGGGCGATCTCGGTCCACCAGGCGGGGGCGTCGGGGCCGGTGTGAAACTGGATGCGGCCGAACATGCGGAAGTCGGAGAAGACGAGCGATTGTTTGGCGGCGGGTTGGTCGAGGATGAGGTGGTCGCGTTTCTCGTCGGGCAGACCGTGGGGGCGGACGGTGAGTTCACCTGTCATGCCTAAATGGATACCGAGCCAGAGTTGCGTGCGGGCGCGGTCGGAGGCGGTGAGGCGGAAGAGCATCTGCTTGGCGGCGGCCTGGGAGGAATCGAGCCGCGCGCCGGGCAGATGGCAGGCGAGCAGGGCGGGATCGGTGGTCTTGAAAACGCCGGCGCGCGGATGGAGGCGCACGGTGGCGACGGCGTGGCCGAGGCCCGGGTTCCAGCGGCGGCGGATGTATTCGACTTCGGCGAGTTCAGGCACGCCTTTCAGGAAATCCCAAATCTCAAACTGGCAAATCCCAAAGGGAGGCGGGGATCAGGCGGGGATGCCGTTATCTTGGGCGGCTTGCTGGCCGAGGGTGAGGGCGCTTTCCAGCATCAGACGCACGACGGCGTTGAGTGGCGGAAGCGGAGTTTCTGGCGGGCCGCCATGCCGTGCTGCGCGAAGAGAGGAACGATGAGGGCGTTGGCGAAGGAAGTGTTTACGCCGCGCACGCCTTCGAAGTTTAGCACGAAGGTTTCATAAACATCGAAAACCGGTTCGATGTTTCGCAGCCGATACTCGGCCGCGCGCGCGCCTTCGGCGAGGTAGGTGCCGAGGTCGTGGGAGAGGTGGAGTTCGTGGTTCATGACTCGAAAAGATCGTCGAAACCGCCGGGGCCGCCAAGCAGGTGCAAGTTTTGTTTGGCCCGCGTCTCAGGGCATCAAACACCGCGTAAGTAGCGTTTGATTTTCTCGGGCGTGAAGGGCGATGCGTGTGCACCGGAGACAAGACGCGCCAATAGCGTGGAGGAACACGGATCGTGTTTTGGATAGAGGCCGGAAGCGACGGCACGCTCAACGGCTGACGCTGGTGTCAGGTGAGGGCGTCGGCGTAGTGAACCGCAGTTGGATGCTTAATGAATCGATGATCGCCTGGTTGGAGGATCAAGGTGGGGTCGGAGTGGGCGCGTTGGGTCGTGAAATTGACCAAGACCACGGTGCCGGTGACATCGGGGGCGGTGAGCACGACCCATAGGTGGGCAATGTCCGAACCGGGTTTGGGCAACAGGATGGTCTGACCGGCCTGGAGCATGGGCTAGGCGGCGGGAAAAACCGATTCGGCGCAGACCAGTTCCTCGATATCTTCGAGCACGGCGGCGATTTCGGCCTCGGTCTTGCCGCCGGCTTTGAGGATGTCGCGGTATGAGATGGGGAGGGCGCTGCCATCGGGATCTTGCCACTCGGGGAAAGTGTGGACGTATTCGACCAAGTCCCAGCGGTTCATTTTGCCGTGACGGGCGAAGACTTCGTCGATGAGGGCGAGTTCCGCGGCGGAGAGTTCCTCGTAGTCGGTCGGCGTAAGGAGGCGAACTGCGTAGTCTGCTGGTTGGGAGATGTGGCGCACCCAGACGGACTCGGCGTGGGGTGCCGGGCCTTCGTTGATGAGATTGAGTGTCTGGCTGAGAACAGGGCCGTGACGCAGCGAAACGCAGCGATCAGCGGTGACGGGACGGCCCCAGCGAAGAAGGGCTTCGCGTTCCACGATGTAGAGGAGCTTGATGAGCTTCATGTAGTTCATCTCGCCGCCGCGCAGAGTGAGCAAGCGGGCGGCTGCTTGGGTGGTCTTGGCTTCTCGAAAATGGAGATTCATGGTCGTAATGGTTCTAGGGCCATACACCGAGCCAGACGAGAGCTGATACCTTACACCCTGCGTCAAGACCCCGTTGATGACATGAATATGATTCACGACAAAAGGATCGTAAGCCAATGGGAGGTATGCGGGTGCCGCGGATCATTTTTTCGATTCGCTGCATCGTGGTCGTGAGGCGGGCCGTTGCGGCGGCGGACGTATTCGACTTCGGCGAGTTCGGGCACGGCGCGGAGCGAAATCCCAAATCCCAACCGGGCAAACCCCAAAGGGAGGCGGGGGGGAACGGGGGGCACCAAGTGATGTCGCCTGGCTCGCCTCCCGCGGGGGTGGCATCCCGCGTGGCTGAACCCGTGGAGTGGTCCTGCTTCGCGGAATTCAGCCTGTTGCTCTCCGACACAGTGGCGAGACGCCCATGCCACGTGGGCGGCTTGGTTTGGCTCTGCTCTGTTGAACTGATTTTTGTCAGAAAAATGGGGTCAGAAAAATTCAATCCATCTCTGTTTCATATTAATCGTCGCGAAAGTTTTGGCATGTAGCCCGCTTCGTGAGAAGCGGGATTC
>CAZOGV010000161.1:0-6265 GCA_964579225.1 uncultured Akkermansia sp.
CGGGAGCGCCGGCATCCTGCCGGCTGTTCGCTCCGAAAGCCGGCTGGAAGCCGGCGCTCCCAGTGAACTCACATCACTTCGCACTACACCCGTCGCCGCGCGAATTATTGCGCGGGTGGCGTCTTCTTGCAGGCGGCCCCTCCGTCCTACTCTGTCTTCCGGTGGGCCGCAAAAAACCATTCAACGACCAACCCTTCCCCTATCACGCCGAGTTCGAGCTGGAGATCGCCACGCTCACGCACCTCGGCCTCGGCCTCGCGCGCGTGCCACACCCGGCCGATCCCGCGTCGAAGTGGGTCGTCATGGTCCCCTTCACCCTCCCCGGCGAACGCGTGCGCGCCCGCGTTTATCGCAACCACAAGAACTACTCCGAGGCCGACCTCGTCGAGATCCTCACCCCCTCGCCCGACCGCGTCGATCCGCGCTGCCCCCTCTTCGGCCGTTGCGGCGGTTGCCAGTATCAGCACCTCGACTACGCCGCCCAGCTCCGCTGGAAACGCCAGCAAACCGTCGAGCACCTGCGCCACATGGCCGACCTCGATTTTCCGGTCAACGCCGTCATCCCCTCGCCCGTGCAGTGGGGCTACCGTTCCAAGATCACCCCGCATTTTCACCCGCCGCGCTCCCCCGAGGACGCCGCCACCCTGCCCATCGGCTTCCTCCGCCAAGGCACGCGCTTCGACGTGCTAGATGTCGAGCGCTGCCCCATCGCCACCGACGCCATCAACACCCGCCTCGCCGAGCTGCGCACCACCGTCCGCGCCAAGGCCGCCGCCGGAGACTACAAACGCGGCGGCACCCTCCTCCTGCGTGAGGCCTCCGGCGTGGTCACCACCGACTACGACACCGTCATCACCGAGACCGTCGCCCGCGACGATGCCGCGCCCGGCGACGCCCCCGTGAAACTGGAATTCCTCGCGCGCGATTTTTTCCAAAACAACCCCTTCATCCTGCCCGCCTTCACTGGCTACGCCCGCCGCCAGGCCGCCGCCACCGGCGCGCGTTTCCTGGTGGACGCCTACTGCGGCAGCGGCCTCTTCGCCCTCTCCTGCGCGCCCGCCTTCGAACGCGTATCCGGCATCGAAATCAGTGAAAGCAGCATCGCCTTCGCCCGCCGCAACGCCGCCGCCAACGGCCTCGCCGATAAAGTCGCATTCCAGGCCGGCGACGCCTCCGCCATTTTCGCCGGACTGGAGTTTCCCGCCGCCGACACCGTCGTGGTCATCGACCCGCCGCGCAAAGGCTGCGACGAGTCGTTCTTGTCACAACTTTTTGGATACGGACCGCGCGCCGTGGTTTACGTCTCGTGCGATCCCGCGACCCAGATGCGCGACCTGCGCGCCTTCACCGCCGCCGGCTACGCGCTAACCGACGTGCAGCCCTTCGACCTCTTCCCCCAGACCCGCCACCTCGAGTGCGTGGCCACGCTGCGGAAAACCTGACGCCGGCCGCCCCTTGCCCCGGGAGGGCCGGCTTTCCAGCCGGCTTCCGTCCCGAAACCTCACCGAGCCCGATGCTCCCGATTCTCACGAATCGGGCTACGCAGTCGACGTGGCTCGTTTCGTGAGAAACGAGACTCCGGGAAATGACCCACGCGAAACTTATCTGGTAGGCGAACTGCGCTTACTTCCCGCGCTTACTTCCCGAGGAGACCTCTCAATGCGCCCTTCGCCCCCTCGGTGCCGCCCTCCAGCGCGCCCGTGCCGATCTTGGTCAGAGCGCCAGCCGCCGCCGGGCCCATCTGCACGAGCACGCGCTTCAGCACCGCCGTGGCCACCTGGTCGGCCGTGATGCCGCCCTCGGCCACGCCGAGATCGGTGATCGTGATGGTGGGCAGAGTCACCGCGACCATTTGTCCGCCCGCGACCACCGCCACCTTGGCGTCTTTCAGCACGAAAGATTTCACCGCGAACTTCACCGGCTTGCCCGGCTTCGCCGGATCGGCTGCGGGCGTGGTTTTGCCGCCACCGGTGTTGTCTTCGATCTGCTTCAACAGCGCATCGATGTTGCTGCCGCCCATCAAACGCCGCTCATAGACGAACTCCGGGCCGTCGATGAACACCTCGTTCACCATCACGAAGTCGCCGAGCAGCGAACTCGGCTGCACGCTCGCGCGCACCTCGCCGAGATAAAACGCCTTGTCGCCCGTCCAGCCTTCGGGGTTGCCGACAAACAGCCCCTTCAACGAACCGCCACCCGTGAGCGGCGAGATGTGCGACGACGCCAACTCGACCTTCGTGCCGGTGACCTTCGGGCCGACCGTGTTCACCGTTTTGGTGATGATCGGGTTGATGAAGAAACCGATCGCGACCAGCGCGATCACACCCAGCAGAAACAACACCGCGACAATCTTCAGGAGGGTTTTCATAATGCGCGCAGCCAATCCGACCTCACGTCCGACGGCAACGCATTACCTGCCCGCCGAAGGTTAAAATATCTCGCCAACCCACCCCGCCGCCCCGTTTCACTCCCGTCACATGATCGAAGGCGAATGGACCATACTCGGAGTGGATTACGCGGGCGAGGCCCTGCCTGGACGCACCGGAAAACTCCAAATCACCGGACCTCATTTCGCCCTGCAAATCGGCGGCACGCCGCGCGAGGTCGGCGGCGTGGAGATCGATGCCCAAGCCTCGCCCACCACGCTCGACTTAATCTGGCGCGACTCCGGCGGCGGCGAGGCCAAGCGCCTGCGCGCCATCGTGCGCGTGCGCGGCACCCTCATGCAGTTCTGCTATTTCCCCGAGGCGGGCGCGGGCCGCCCCGCCGCCTTCGAATCGCGCGCCACCGCCACCACTCCGCCCGCCATTCTCGTGCGCTGCCGCCAGGTGCAAACCCCTTGAGCTGGCCGGCGCGGCCCAGGCGCGAAGCACGCCGCGCCCCGCCGCCTTTCTTCGTAAAACTCGCCCCCGTGCTTGCACCGAGCGCCGCCGCGCCTTGCGCTCTTTCGCCCCGACATGTTCAGCCGCGCCAGCGAATACCTCCGTGTTTTCAAGACCGCCACGCGCGAGCGCTGGGATCCTTGGTCGCCGCTCGCCATCCTCGCCCTCGGCCTCATCGGGCTAGCCTTCATCTACTCCGCCCAGTTTTCCACGCCGCTCTCCAACTGGATCAACCAGATCGTCTGGCTGGTCGGCGGCGCGGGCGTGTATCTCGCCGTCTCCCTCATCGACTACCGCATCTGGCTCAGCACCTGGCACTGGTTCTATATCGCCTGCCTGACGCTACTTATCCTCGTGCTCATGCCCGGCGTCGGCGAATCCCGCTACGGCGCGCAACGCTGGCTCGATTTCGGATTTTTCACCCTGCAACCCAGCGAGTTGGCCAAGGCCGCCGTGCTCTTCGCCACCGCCTCCGTGCTCATCCGCGCCAAGCTCGGCTCCATCCGCCAATCTCTCGGCACCTTGGGCAAGTTGGCCCTTGCGGCGGGTGTGCCCATGTTGCTGATTCTCCTCCAGCCCGACCTCAAATCGGCGATCGTCCTGCCCCCCATGGTGTTTTCCATGCTTTACGTTTCGCGCCTCTCGACCCGCTTTTTCGCGGGTGCCCTCGGCGCGTTCATCGTGCTCGTGGGCGTCATCACCTGGGACACCGTGCGCTACGTAAATTACGTTCAAGACAACAAGTTGAACTTCATGAACGACCGCGGCCGCTACCAGCAAACGTCCTGGGTTCCGTTCAGGGACTACCAGCGCAACCGCATCCTCACTTTCGCCGCGCCCGACGTCATCGACCCGACCGGCATGCGCGACGCCTGGAACCTCAACCAGTCGCTCATCTCCGTCGGCTCCGGCGGCCTCACCGGCAAGGGCTGGACCGAGGGAACGCAAGCCCAGCTGGGCTACCTGCCGCGCGCCGTCGCGCACAACGATTTTATCTTCTCCGTCATCGCCGAGGAGAAGGGATTTTTGGGAAGTCTCACCGTATTAGGTCTTTTTGGCATCGTCCTGTTCAACGGCATCCGCATCGCCGGACTCGCCCGCGACCGCTTCGGCACTCTGCTTGCCGTCGGGGTCACGGTCCTGTTCGGCGTGCATGTGTTCGTGAACATCGCGATGACGATCGGCCTCGTGCCCGTCACAGGCATACCGCTTCCCTTCATTAGCTACGGTGGCTCCTTCGTGCTCAGTTGCTGCTTGCTGCAAGGACTTGTCCAGAGCGTCTATCGTTTCAGAAAGGACTTCACGTGAAACTGAACCTTTCTGGCGAAACCGACCTCCCGACCGGAATTTCCTGCGCCGCGACTCCCGCGCGAGGGTGCCCCGTCCACCCACAACACCAGGACAACATCCAACATGAACGACCACACCCCGCACGATTCACCCGAGCGCGAACTCAGCCCCGCTGAAGCCGCCCAAGCCGACCTCGACCACCAACTCACCCACCCGCCCGCCGAATCCGACGCCGAACCCATCGACCGCGCCGAACTCAAATCCGGTGCCCAAGACCGCGCCAAACAGCGCCCCCTCCTCCAAAAAATCCTCCAAGTTTTCAAGAAAGAGAAAACCTCCTTCCGCGAACTCATCATCAACTCCGAACCGCTCGAAAAACGCGTCGCCCTCCTCATCGACGGCGTGCTCGAGAAGTTCGAGATCGAGCGCCACGACGCCGATCGCATGGTCGGCGGCATTTTTAAGGGCCGGGTCAAGAACCTCGATCCCGGCCTCAAGGCCGCCTTCGTGGACATCGGCTACTCCAAAAACGCGTTCCTCCACTACTGGGACATGCTCCCCGCCGCCGCCGATTCCTCCGTGGAAGTCGTGCGCGTGAACAAAAAGAAAAACGCCCTCCCCGCCGGCCAGGAGCCGACCGTGAAGGACATTCCCCAGCTCTACCCGCCTGGCTCCGAGATCGTCATCCAGGTCACCAAAGGCCCCATCGGCACCAAAGGCCCGCGCACCACCACCAACCTCTCCCTGCCCGGCCGCTACCTCGTGCTCACCCCCTTCTCCGACTCCTGCGGCATCTCCCGCAAGATCGAGGACAACCGCGAGCGCGCCCGCCTCCGCCAACTCGTCAACGAGCTCACCATCCCCGAAGGCATGGGCGTCATCGTGCGCACCGCCGGCGAAGGCAAAAAAGCCCGCTACTTCGTCCGCGATCTCCACCTCCTGCTCAAGACCTGGTCCGAGATCCAGGCCAAGCTCAACAGCCAGCGCGCACCGCTCTCGCTCTACCAGGAGCCCGACATCGTCGAGCGCACCGTGCGCGATTTCCTCACCGAGGACGTGGACCGCGTGCTCATCGACAACCTCGACGACCACGCCCGTTGCCAAGCCTCCGTCGCCCAGATCAGCCAGCGCTCCAAGGGCAAGATCGCGCTCTACAAGGACAGCATTCCGATCTTCGAACGCTTCAACATCGAGCGCCAGATCGAGCAGACCTACCAGCGCAAGGTCGCCCTCCCCAGCGGCGGCGAGATCATCATCGACGAGACCGAGGCCCTCATCGCCATCGACGTGAACACCGGCTCGCACAAGAACCGCGGCGGCGACGAGAAAAACGTCATCTACACCGTCAACCTGGAGGCCGCCGTCGAGGCCGCCCGCCAGATCCGCCTGCGCAACCTCGGCGGATTAATCATCATCGACTTCATCGACATGAAGGAGCGCCGCCACCGCAACGGCGTTTACGAGAAGCTCTGCGAAGCCATGGCCGAGGATAAGGCCAAGAACCACATCCTCCCCATCAGCCAACTCGGCATCCTCCAGATGACCCGCCAGCGCCAGCAGGAGTCGTTGTCGTCCAATCTCTACACCGACTGCCCCTACTGCCGAGGCCGCGGCATCGTGAAGAGCGCCACGACCATGAGCGTCGAGCTGCAACGCAAACTCAGCTCCGTCATCCGCCGCCTCGTCGCGCGCAAAGACGGCAAGGAGTATCAACTCCGCGTCATGGTGCACCCGGGCATCCTCGAACGCCTCCGCAGCGAGGACGCCGACCTGCTCGTGCGCATGGAGCGCGACTACGGCGTCAAGTTGGCCTTCCGCGCCGACCCGGCGTATCACTTGGAAAACTTCAAGATCATCAACGCCCTCACCGGCGAAGAGTATCGCTAAGGGCCTGTAACTAAATAAGTGTCACAAGTTGGCGCGGAGATTTTGTTCGCCGGCAAGGCGCGCTTGAGGGCGCATCTCCGCGCGGGCTGTAACCGATAGCGCAACACAGCCAGCGGCCTAAAGAACGTGTCAGGTTGTAACAGTTATTTCGTTATTCTAATGCGCGTTCAAGTTGAGCCTCTGTGGGTAGGGACGGACCGCTGGGC
>CAZOGV010000162.1:0-6258 GCA_964579225.1 uncultured Akkermansia sp.
TCAGGAGCGCCTCGCCAAGCTCGCCGGCGGCGTCGCCGTCATCAACGTCGGTGCCACCACCGAGTCCGAGATGAAGGAAAAGAAGCAGCGCGTGGAAGACGCCCTGCACGCCACCCGCGCCGCCGTGGCCGAGGGCATCGTTTCCGGCGGTGGTGTCGCTCTCCTGCGCACCGCCAAGGCCGTGGACGCCGCCATCGCCGCCCTCGAAGGCGACGAGAAGCTTGGCGCCCAGATCATCCGTCGCGCCGTCGAGTCCCCGCTCAAGCAGCTGTGCTTTAACGCCGGTGTCGAGGGTGCGGTCGTCGTCCAGCAGGTCCTCGCCTCCAAGGGTGCCAACGGCTACAACGTGGCCACCGGCGCCTACGAGGATCTCGTGAAGGCCGGCGTCGTCGATCCCACCAAGGTCACCCGCACTGCGCTGCAAAACGCCGCGTCCATCGCCGGTCTGCTCCTCACCACCGAGTGCATCATCACCGATGCTCCCGAGAAAAAGGAAGCGGCTCCCGCCGGCGGCGGCCATGGCGGCGGCATGGGCGGCATGGACTACTAAGCAGCGCTTGATCCTTCGGTTTTGGACTTCGGTTCATTTCTGGAGGGACGACCTCCGTGTCGTCCGTGTCACACGGACCGGACGGAGCCGGTCCCTCCAGAAATTCAAGACCGCGGGAAGTAATCGGGTTTATTAAAAAGCATCCAAGGCCGGCGCACCTCACGGTGCGCCGGCTTTTTCGTGCGCGTTGCTCCACGGACCGGCGACGTCCCCGTCGCCGAGGGTTGCGTGCAGGTTCCGTCGTAGGGGCTTCGCTTGCGAAGACCGCGCCGGCTTTGGGGTTTTGCAGGCTCCATCGAGCAGGATTAGCAGACCCGCCCACCGTCGTGCCTCCGTGTGGTAAAACTCCGAAGACTCCGAAGGCTGTCGGAGATAGGTGGGCAATCGTGGTAGATGAAGCAGCCACGGGAAACAGCGAGGAACCTTATTTCAGGTTCTTAGACGTTTCCAGTGGGCAGGGGATCACAGTGCCCGAATCCGATGTAGCGGAAGCGCGGAGCGCTTTCGTCCGGAGGGTTTGCCGGCCACGAAATGACTCCGTCATTCCGCTACGCTTATTCTACTTCGCGTTCAAGATGAGCCCAACGGAGCGGACGGCCCAGCGGTCCGTCCCTACCCACAGAGGCTCAACTTGAACGCGCATTAGAATTAAAGTCACAGGAAACATCGACTAGCGCCGCATGGTGCCTTCGTTCCGAACGTAGCGGAAACGCGGAGCGGTTTCGTTCGGATAATGCTGTTCGGATAATGCATCGGCCACGAAATCCCGCCGCGCGGGATTCCGTTACACTCTACCCACTGGAAACGTCGAAGAACCTGATTTCAGGGGGTAGTCGAAGCGATCACCGGCCCGGCCGGGGCGGTGTGTCAGTTGGAGGACTATAAAAACCGCCCGCCATGTTCGACTCGCCGACGGGGCGTGGCGCGGGTAGTTTGAGGCGTTATGAGCATCGCATCCATTTCCGCATCCGAATTGTCCGCTCGTCTGGAGGCCGACTCGCAGGCGACGCTGATCGACGTGCGCACGCCGGCGGAATTCGCCGAGTTGCACGCTGCGCCGGCGCGTAATCTGCCGCTACCCGACGTCTCTCCGGCGGCGCTCGCCGCCCTGGGTCATGCGGATGCCTCCGCTCCGGTTTATGTTCTGTGCCAATCCGGCAAGCGCGCGGAGTCGGCCTGCGCGCGTCTCTCGTCGGCGGGTTTCGCAAAGGCGGTGGTGGTTACCGGCGGCACCGAGGCGTGGGCCGCGGCCGGTCTGCCGGTGGTGCGCGGGCAGGGAAGCGCGATCGGCATCGAGCGTCAGGTGCGCATAGGTGCGGGCGCGTTGGTGGTGCTTGGCGTGGTGCTCGCGCAGACGGTGCACGGGAACTTCGTGTGGTTATCCGCGTTTGTCGGGGCGGGATTGGTGTTCGCCGGGGTCACGGGTTTTTGCGGCATGGGTCTGTTGCTCGCGAAAGCGCCGTGGAATCGCGCTTAGCGCGGCTCGGATGTAGGGGCTTCGCTTGCGAGGTCTGGTTTGTGGTTCGCACGCGTTATACGGGTGCGCGGGCGTCGCGAGCGACGCCCCTGCAGCGGACCGCGTCTCACGCGGCTTCATGAACCTGTGACGACGGTGCCACTTGCGCCGAAAGGCGCCGGGGCCTACCAGTGCCCGATGCTCCCCACTCGCGATGGCTCGTTCCGCCTTTTCCGTTTCTCCGGGATCGATGTGTTTCTGCATTGGTCGTGGTTTCTCGTCGCGGCCTACATCGTCACGTCGCGCGTGGGCAATTACTCGTCGCCGGTTTGGAACGCGGTCGAATACCTGTCGCTCTTCGTCATCGTGTTGATGCACGAGTTTGGCCACTCGCTCGCTTGCCGTTCAGTCGGCGGGCACTCCGACCAAATCGTGCTCTGGCCTTTGGGCGGCGTGGCCTACGTGGCGCCGCCGCAACGTCCGGGAGCGCAGCTCTGGAGCATCGCGGCCGGGCCCCTGGTAAATGTGGCGCTGATCCCGGTGTTGTATCTGGTGGTGCGGGTGGCGGACGGACGCGGGCTCTACATGAGCAATCCTGATTTGTTCGAGTGCCTCGTGATGGTGCAGTGGATCAACTTCGTGTTGCTCATCTTTAATCTGCTGCCGATCTATCCGCTCGATGGCGGGCAGATTTTGCGCTCCGTGCTTTGGTATTTCATGGGTCCGATCAACAGCGTGCTGGTGGCGGCGGGCATCGGTTTCGTGGGCGGGGCGGGCTTGGTGGTGCTGGGCCTGAGTCGCGGGTCCATCTTCCTGGCGTTGATCGCGGGGTTCCTGCTTTTCAATTGCGTGCAGGCGTTTCGCTTCGCGCTCGCGGCAAGGGCGCAACTCGCCGCGCAAAAAAGTCAGCAATCACAGCCACCTCCGCTGTGACCCAAGGAGCGGCGACACTCTTGTCGCCGGGGTCGGCTCGGAAACGGATGCCGCGCAGGCCGCGTGGTTTCGGCGACAGGAGTGTCGCCGCTCCTTGCTTCGTTTCCGCCGACGCCGCACACTTCGCGCCGTGATCGCCTCCGTCGCTTTCCGGAATTTCAAGGCGCTGCGTTCGGCTCGTCTCGAACTCGCGCCCTTCAACCTGCTCATCGGTCCCAACGGCTCGGGAAAGACGAGCCTCATCCAGGCCTTGTTGCGTCTGCGCACGCTCGCGCGGCTGCCGCTGCGCGACGCGGTGCCGGACAACGAGCGCCTACCCGAGGCGGCCGAGATCACCTTCGAGTTTTCCCCGCCGCATGACGGGCTCGAGGCCGTGCTCGCCTGCCAGCACGAGACCTCGTGCGACTTGTTGCAGGTCGTGCCGCTTTCGCGCGGCGAGGGCGCGAACGATTGGGCGGGCTTGCGCGCGAAAATCCTCAGCCAGCGCGCCTTCCTTTTCGACCACGCGGCCATCGCGCGGCCGGTGTATCCGGTTTCCTCCGACGAACTCGCGCCCGATGGCGGCAACCTCGCCGCGCGGCTCGCCGGCCTGCGCTCCCGCGCACCGGAGGCCTACGCCGATTTGCACGCCGAGTTGCTGCGCCTGTTTCCCGAATACGAGGAACTCGTGCTCCAGCCCGCGCAGGGCGCGTTCGCCTTGCGCCTGGCGGACGCGGGTGCGGGCGCGGGGGAGGCCGCGCTTTTGTCGGCCGACGAACTCTCGCAGGGCACGCTCTACACGCTGGCCTTGCTCACGCTGGCCTTTGATCCCGAGCCGCCGGCGGTGGTGTGCGTGGAGGAGCTGGATCGCGGCATCCATCCGCGGCTGCTGCGCGATGTGCGCGATATTCTTTACCGGCTCAGCTACCCGGCGGATTACGGCCATGATCGCGCGCCGTGCCAGGTGATCGCGACCACGCATTCGCCGCTGTTGTTGGACCTGTTTCGCGATCAACCGGAAGAGGTCGTCATCGCGGAAAAAGTCGGCCGCGCGGCGACGTTCACCCGGCTCTCGGATCGCGATGATCTGGCGGCTTTGCTGGCCGAGGGCGGCAGTCTCGGCGACCTCTGGTATTCCGGCATCCTCGGCGGGGTGCCCGACGAATCATGAGCGAGCGTCCCCTGCGTCTCGCGCTGCTCGGCGAATCCATGGTGGACGAGTCGGCGCTCGGTATTTTGGTCGAAGGCGTGCTGGGGCGTCCGTTCGAGCGCGTGCAGCCGAATCTCCGCGCGCGCGGATGGCCCTCGGTGCTGCAAATCCTGCCGGCCATCGCGCGGCACCTGCATTTCAACACGAACGCCGACGGACTCGTGGTGTTGGTTGATTCCGACGACACCGAGCCGCATCCGGCCGAGCACGAGGCGGAGGGGTATTTCCATCCGCGCTGTCGTTTGTGCCAGTTGCGCGCGGCGTTTCGGCGCGCGACGAAAACGCTGCCGCCCGCGCATGGTCGCGAGCGAATCTTGCGCGGCATGGGGCTGGCGGTGCCGGCGGCCGAGGCGTGGTATTTGTGCGGGGTCGAGCCCGGGGTGGGGGAGGCGGCGTGGGCGGCGGGCCGCGAGGCGGGTCGCGCGCCCTACACGCGGCGCGAACTCAAGCACCGCGTCTATGGGACCGAGCGCCCCAACCTGCCGCAGGCGGTGGCGGCGGCGAGCGCGGCGGCGAGGCGACTCGCGCGCGACACGCGGCGGCTGGAAAACGATTTCCCCGGTTTCGCCGCGCTCGCGGCGGAGCTGCGCGGGTGGCGGACGGGTTGAGTCAAGGAGCGGCGACACTCTTGTCGCCGGGTTTGGGCAAAGAGCGCGTATGTCGCGCGATATCGGCGACAGGAGTGTCGCCGCTCCTTGTGTTTTTAGGCTTTTGACGGCCCGGCCCGGCGCGCAAGGTCCGGGTTTCATCATGCGCGAAATCTCCTCCGAATACGGTCGTGTAGTCGTCGGCACCCAAGCCGAGTTGTTTGCCGAGGCCTTGAGCCTCACGTTGGAGCGCCAGCAGGCGGCGCGCGCGGGGCGTTTCATCTGGGCGCTGACCGGCGGCAGCACGCCCGCCGCGTTCTACAAATGGTGCGTCGAGACCTCCGCCCTTCCCGCCGAGCTCGCGCAGAGCACGCATTTCACGGTGAGCGACGAGCGCCATGTGTTGCTCGACAGCCCCGACAGCAATTTCGGCAACGCCGAGCGCCAGTTGCTCGCGCCCCTCGGCGTGGCGACGGATCGCCGGCATCCGTGGATGGTCGCGTGGCCGGTCGCCGAGGCGGCCGAGGCTTATCGCCGCACCATGCTCATCCTCGCCGGTCCGGGCCGCGCCTATGATCTTTGCTTTCTCGGCATGGGCGACGATTGCCACACCGCGTCGTTGTTTCCCGGCACGCCGCTTTTGAAGGACGACGGCGGCCTGCTCTTCGGCGGCCAGGAAGTTCCCGGCAAGGGCTGGCGTCTCACCATCACGCCGACGGGACTGCGCGCCTGCGGCCAGATCGTGGTCATGGCGCTCGGGGCCGGAAAGGCCGACGCCTTGCATCGCGTGCATCGCGGTCCGCTCGACGTGGAAAACGTGCCTTCGCAGGTGCTCAAAACCTGCGCCGACCGTGTGGTCTGGATGGTGGACGAAGCGGCGGCGGCGAAGCTGTAGGCGATGGTCTCTTCCGCCCGCAGGATTGTCGGTAGGATTGAGCGTGAGCTCAATGGCTTGGCGGAGCGCTCCCGGAACTTGGGCTCACGCCCAAGCCTACGTCATTTTCCGGCTTCCGCGTCCGCCGCCTGATTTGCGTTTGCCGGGGGCGGGGGCGGCTCTCACGTTGCACGGTTCCATGAGCGAACCCGTGACCGACATCTCCCACGACCAGCATGCCGTGCGCCGGCAAAAGCTCGCCGATCTGCGCGCCGGCGGCTTCGACCCCTTCCGCGCCAACGTCGCGCCCACGCACTTTTCGCAGGACGCCAAAGCCCTCCACGTGGACGGGCAGGACAACGTCACGACCGTCACCGTCGCCGGCCGTCTCGTTACCTTCCGCGTTCAGGGCGGCAGCTCGTTCGTTAAAATCCAAGATCAGCAGGGGCAGATTCAGCTTTATTTCCGCAAGGATGTGCTCGGCGAGGAACGCTACATGGTCTTCAAAAAGTCGCTCGATCTGGGCGACATCATCGGCGTCACCGGCACGCTCTTCAAAACCAAGACCAATGAGATCACCGTGCGCGTGGACGCGTTTACGCTGGTCTCGAAGGCGCTGCGCCCGCTGCCCGAAAAGTGGCACGGCCTGAGCGACGCCGAGCAGGTTTA
>CAZOGV010000163.1:0-6258 GCA_964579225.1 uncultured Akkermansia sp.
TCAAGGGCTGGACCAACAAACTCATCTGGGGCGACAACAAGCTCATCCTCTCCTCCCTCAAATCCGGCGCCCTCCGCCGCCAGATCGAGGACGCCGGCGGCCTCAAACTCATTTATATAGACCCGCCCTTCGACGTCGGCGCCGACTTCTCCATGGACATCGAGATCGGCGGAGAAACCTTTCACAAGGAGCCGAATATTTTGGAGCAAATCGCGTATAGAGACACCTGGGGTCGCGGTGCGGACTCGTTCATCGCCATGATTTATGAACGGCTGATTTTGATGCGGGATTTGATGACCCCCGACGCCAGTATCTATGTGCATTGCGATTGGCGTGTGAACAGCCATATCCGTTTGGCCATGGGTGAGATTTTCGGCACTAAGAATTTCCGCAACGAACTCATTCGTATAAAGTGCAACCCAAAGAACTACACGACATCGAGCTTCGGTAATATTTACGATAATATCCTATTCTTCACGAAGTCGGAAACAACCACTCTAAATCGAATTTACGATGAGCGAGACGATGAACAGTCAGCCGACGATTTCCCGCAAATCGAAGTAGGCACAGGACGCCGTTACACAACTGTCGCGCTTCACGCTAAAGGTATTCGAAATGGACCAACCGGAGACGCATGGCGGGGCATAAAACCGCCTTCTGGACGTCATTGGGCATTCATTCCCGCCACTTTGGATCAACTGGATGCTGACGGATTAGTGGAGTGGTCCTCCTCTGGAAACCCACGGCTTAAACGCTACGCCGACGAAGATGAAGGCAAAGCCGTGCAAACCATTTGGGAATATAAAGATCCCGGTGACCGTTCCGCTGACTATGCGACCCAAAAACCCGAAGCCCTCATCGAACGCATCATCCGCGCCTCCAGCAACCCCGGCGACCTCGTCGCCGACTTCTTCTGCGGCTCTGGCACCACCGCCGCCGTGGCCGAAAAGCTCGGCCGCAAGTGGATCGCCACCGATCTAGGCAAGTTCGGCATCCACACCACCCGCAAGCGCCTCATCGGCGTGCAGCGCGAACTCAAAGCCGCCGGCAACCCATTCCGCGCCTTCGAGGTCCTCAACCTCGGCCGCTACGAGCGCCAAGCCTACCTCAACATCACCGGCAACCTCTCCGCCAAAAAGAAGTCCGAGGCCCTCGCCCGCAAGGAGCGCGAATTCCGCGACCTCATCCTCCGCGCCTACCGCGCCGCCCCCTTGCAGAACGAACCCTTCTTCCACGGCCAGCACGCCGGCCGCCTCGTCGTCGTCGGCCCCATCAACCTGCCCGTTGGACGCCTCTTCATCGAGGAAGTCATCACCGAATGCCGCAAACGCGGAGCCAGCCGGGCCGACATCCTCGCCTTCGAGTTCGAGATGGGCCTTTTCCCCGCCGTCCTTTCCGAATCCAAGGCCAAAGGCATCGACCTCGCCCCCAAAACCATCCCGCCCGAGGTTTTCGACAAACGCGCCGTGGACAAGGGCCAGGTCCGCTTCGCCGACGTCGCCTACATCGAGGCCACCCCGCGCTACGACAAGAAGGATAAACTCACGGTCTCCGTAGAGCTGACCGATTTCTCCGTTTATTACAGCCAGGGCTTCGTCGATTCCGTCGAAGCCGAACTCAAAGCGGGTAAAAGCGAGGTCGTCTGCGAACAGGGTAAACTCATCAAACTCTCGAAGGATAAAAACGAGATCATCACCCGCGAAGTCCTCACCAAGAAGTGGACCGATTGGGTGGATTACTGGGCGGTCGATTTTAACTACGAAAGCCGCAAGGAGATCATCAAAGTCCCGCGCAATTTTGGCGCCACCGGCGAACTCCCCGGCGTAGCCACCGCCGACGGCCAGTTCATCGACTTTGAGGAGCAATGGACCGGCAACTACATCTTCGAAAACGAGTGGCAAAGCTTCCGCACCCGCCAAAACCGTGATCTGGAGCTAAAAACCGCGACCCACACCTACGAGAAACCAGGGCGCTACACCGTCGCCATCAAGGTAATCGACATCTTCGGCAACGACACGATGACGCTCCTGCCAGTAACCGTCGGCTGACCGTCCGCTCCCACTCCCCGCTCCTCGCTCCCTGCTCCCCGCTTCCACCATGCACCAAATCCCCCCCGCCCGCTGGGCTGACATCAAGCTCTTTGCCATGGACGTCGATGGCGTCCTCACCGACGGCACCATCCTCGTCTCCTCCGACGGCGTGGAGACCAAACGCTTCTCCGTCCTCGACGGCATGGGTCTCGTCCGCCTCCGCAAAGCCGGCATCGCCACCGCCTGGATCAGCGGTCGCCCCTCCCAAGCCACTACCGTCCGCGCCGAGGAACTTAAAATCCCCCACCTCATCCAAGGCCGCACCGACAAACTGGACGCCCTCCAGGAACTCGCCGCCGAGCTCGACCTCGGCCACGACCAGATCGTTTACATGGGCGACGATGATATCGACGCCGCCGCGATCCAGTGGGCCGGCATCGGCGTGACCGTTCCGAACGCCATGCCCGCCGCCCTCGACGCCGCCGATTACCTCACCAACCGCCCCGCCGGCCTCGGCGCGGTGCGAGAAGTCTGCGAACAAATCCTCGCCGGACGCGGTCACACCCAACCGTAGCGCCCCGCCATTTCTCGTTTTCTTACTCCTCGCCCTCCGACCCACACCCGCCCTCACGTTGCCAAGCCTCCACAAACTCCTCCTCGGCGCCGCCGCATTGGTCATTGGTCATTCGTCATTGGTCATTCCTGCAACGCAGGCTCAGCCCAAGGTCGCCGCCAGCGCTCCGATCAAAGACTTCCGCCTGCCCACCTTCAACGAGGAGGGCTTCCGCCACCTCATGCTCCGCGCCGCCGAGGCCCGCGTGCCCTCCACCGACCAAATCGACGTCGTCGAGATGGAGCTCACCCTCTTCACCGGCGACGCCGACGAGCAGATCGAGTCCATGCTCGCCGCCCCCGCCGCCTCCTTTTTCCCCGCCAAACTCTTCGTCTCCGGCGACCAAAGCGTGCGCCTCGAACGCTCCGACCTCACCATCACCGGCTCCGACTGGAGCTACGACCATAACGACAAAAAAGTCGTCATCAACCGCGACGCCCGCCTGATCTTCCGCTCCGCCATCGGCGACATCCTCAAATGAACCCTTTCAAAAACATCCGCCGCCTCGCGCTTCTCTCCTTGGTCATCGGGCATTCGTCATTGGTCATTCCGGCTCGGGCCGCCGAGCCGGCGGTTCCCACCGAACTCAACAGCGACCGCCTCGTCATGCACTCCACCGACGATGAATCCACCGCCATCGCCACCGGCAACGTCATCCTCACCGGCACCAACCTCCGCATCACCTGCGATAGCCTCACCATCATCGCCACTCGCCTCGGCGACAAGGACGCCACCATCCCCGAGGTCGAGAAATTCAAATACATCCTAGCCACCGGCAACGTCCGCATCATCCAGGGCGACCGCGAATCCACCTCCCAGCGCGCCGAGGTTTTCCCCCGCGAAGACAAAGTCGTCCTGAGCGAAGACCCTGTCATCATCGACAAGAGCAACGGCTTCGCCGCCGCCGGCGAGACCATCACCCTCTTCCGCAGCAAACGCGAAATCCTCGTGGACAAACCCCGTTTCACCGGCCCTCCCCTCGGCGACCTCGGCGCCGATGCCGCTCCCCGCACCATCCCCGCCCCCACTCCGGCCCCGACCACCCGCACCCCGTGAGCGCCCCCTCCGAAATTTCCACCCGCGGCCTGGTCAAAACCTACGGCGAACGCGCCGTCGTCAACGGCGTCGATATCACCGCCCGCGCCGGCGAGATCGTCGGTTTCCTCGGCCCCAACGGCGCCGGCAAGACCACGACCTTCTACATGATCGTCGGCCTCGTGCCCGCCACCCGCGGCACCGTCACGCTCGACGGCCGCGACATCACCCACCTGCGCATGAGCCAGCGCGCCCGCCTCGGCCTCGGCTACCTCCCGCAAGAGCCCTCCACCTTCCGCAAACTCACCGTCGCGGAAAACCTCATGGCCATCGTCGAGGCCATCGGCGTGCCCCGCTCCGCCCGCCGCGCCCTTGTGGACGAACATCTCACCGAACTCCACCTCACCCACGTCGCCAAACAAAAAGCCTACACTCTCTCTGGCGGCGAACGCCGTCGCCTCGAAATCGCACGCGCCCTCGTTACCAAACCCAAGTTCCTCCTCCTCGACGAACCCTTCGCCGCCATCGACCCAATTTCGGTCGCCGAAGTGCAAAAAATCGTCGTCGATCTCAGCGCCAAAGGCATCGGCGTCGTCATCACCGACCACAACGTCCGCGAGACCCTCAAGATCGTGGACCGCGCCTACCTCATCCGCGAAGGCCGCGTCTTCAAGGAAGGCTCCGCCGACTTCCTCGTCAACGACCCCGAAGCCCGCCAATTCTACCTCGGCAACGATTTTAATCTCTAAATGTAGGGCGGGGTCGCCGCACCCCGCCGCTGCCTCCGCTCCACCAGCTCTATTAGCTCTACTAGCTTACCAGCTTTACCAGCTTCCCAAACCATGCCCCTCAAAGCCATCCACGGCATCACCGTCGCCCACTTCCTCGAAACCCACGGCGAGAAGTTGAAGCTCGAGTTGCTCACCCCCGCCGACGGCCTGCACCGCCTCATCCGCGAGGGCTCCATCAACCGTCCCTCCCTCGCCCTCACCGGCTTCTTCAAATATTTCGCCAACAAACGCATTCAGGTCATGGGCGCGGCCGAGATGACTTACTACCGCACGCTGCCGCACGCCGAGCAGACGCGCATCCTCGTCGAGATGATGGATCGCCAGATTCCCTGCATCATTCTCACCCGCAACTACCAGCCCACGCCCGCCATGCTCGCCGTGGCGATCGAGCGCAAACTGCCCATCTTCCGCACCCAGATGATCACCATGCACTGGGTCAACCTCGCCACCCTCTGCATCGACAACGAGTTCGCCCCCGCCTCCACCGTCCACGCCACCACCCTCGATATCAAGGGCATGGGCGTCATGCTCCGAGGTGAAGCCGGCGCCGGAAAATCCGAGTGTGCCCTCGCCCTCATCGAGCGCGGCCACTCCCTCGTCGCCGACGACCTCACCGTCGTCAAACTCATCGACGAACGCGACCTCCTCGCCTCCTCCCGCGCCCTCAATCGCGGCTACATGGAGTGCCGCGGCATCGGCATCATAAACATCGCCGAGATGTTCGGTATCCAGGCCATACGCGTCGACAAGCGCCTCGACATGGTCATCACCCTCCGCACCTGGACCCCCGAGGTCGTCGAGGAACGCACCGGCCTCGAGGAAAACTTCCACGAGATCCTCGGCATCAAACTCCCCCACTTCGAACTCTTCGTCCGCCCCGGACGCGACATGGCCCGCCTCGTCGAGGTCGCCGCCATGGTCCAGGCCCTCCGCCGCGTCGGCCACGATCCCGCGCAAACCTTCAACGACCGCCTCATCGCCCACATGGCCGCGCAAATGCCCCCCGAACCCGAGCGCGTCATCAAACCCTTCGCCACCGCCTCCGGCACCCGTCCCCCCTTCCCCCCCGCCTAACCCTCGTTCTCGTTCTCCTACTCGTTCTCGTTCTCCTCCGCCACTCACCAGCTCCACCCGCTTACTAGCTCTACCAGCTTACCAGCTCTACTAGCTTTTACACCGTGTCCCCCTCCTCCCCTCGCTCCGACGGCCGCCTCCCTGATCAACTCCGCCCAGTCTCCTTCGAGGCCGGCATCGCGCCTCACGCCACCGGCTCCGTGCTCGTCTCCTTCGGCGCCACCCGCGTCATCTGCGCCGCCACCATCGAGAACAACGTCCCCGGCTGGATGAAACAGCAGCGCGTGCCCGGCGGCTGGCTCACCGCCGAGTATTCACTTCTCCCCTACAGCACCCACGAGCGCAAACAGCGCGACATCTCGCGCGGCAAAATCGATGGCCGCACCGTCGAGATCCAGCGCCTCATCGGCCGCTCCATCCGCGCCGTCATCGACCTCCAGAAACTCGGCCAAAACACGCTCTGGATCGATTGCGACGTCCTCCAGGCCGACGGCGGCACCCGCACCGCCTCCATCACCGGCGCCTACCTCGCCGCCCGCCTCGCCGTGCAAACCCTGATCGACTCCGGCAAAATAAAGGAGAACCCGCTCACCGACTCCGTCGCCGCCATCAGCGTCGGCCTGCTCAAAGGCCGCGCCCTACTCGACCTGCCCTACGCGGAAGACAAAGACGCCGAAGTGGACTGCAACATCGTCATGACCGGCCGCGGCCGCTT
>CAZOGV010000164.1:0-6233 GCA_964579225.1 uncultured Akkermansia sp.
AAATGGAGCTCATCGGCGGCATCCGCGCCGACGCCCGCTTCACCCTCGCGCTCACGCCCGCCAAGCCCCGCGTGCTTTTCGGCGACGCCGGCTACTCGCGCAAAGGCGCCGCGCCCACCGCCGCCAGTTATTACATCACCTTCCCGCGCCTCGACGTCGCCGGCACGCTCACTCTCGACGGCCAGCCGCTGTCCGTGACCGGCCAAGCTTGGATGGACCACGAATACAGCAGCAGCCAACTCGACGCTCATCAGGTCGGCTGGGACTGGCTCAGCGCCCAGTTGCACGACGGACGCGAACTCATGTTCTACGCCCTGCGCACCACCACCGGCGACATCGACCCCATCTCCCGCCTCACCTGGATCGACCGCGAAGGCCGCGCCACCAACGCCGTCTATCACTGGGAACCGCTCACTCACTGGACCAGCCCGCACACCGGCGCGAAATACCCGCAGCGTATCCGCCTCACCACTACCGATCCGGCCGACGGCCGCGAAACCGTCCTCATCGTCGAGCCCTTCCATGCCGACCAGGAACTCGGTGGCTCGCTCGGCGGCGTGACCTATTGGGAAGGCGCCTGCCGAATCCTCTCGCCCGACGGAGCCGAGCTCGGCTCCGCCTACATGGAGCTCACCGGCTACGACCGCCCCGTCGAAGTCCTCCGCTGACTCGATCCGTGTAACCCAATAGGTTACACATGACAGCCTCACCCGCTGCAAGCCAATGGGTTACGACTCATGAACCCGATTCTGTCGGCCGCAATGTGTAACCCAATAGGTTACACCGCCCCCGGAGTCGTGTAACCTATTGGGTTACACGAGCGGCTGTTCTTCGGACCCAAACCAGCCGTTGCGTTCGCGCCGAAACGCGTAGGTTGGCGCATGTCCGACTCCCGTTTCGCCATCATCGCCGGCATCACCGGCGGCATCGGTTCCGACCTCGCCCGCCGGCTCCACGCCGCCGGCTGGCGCGTCGGCGGCTTTGCCCGCTCGGCCGACAAACTCGCTACGCTCGCCGCCGAATTGCCGGGCCTCGAAACCGCCGCAGTCGATGCCACCGACCCGGTCGCCGTCGAGGCCGCCATCGCCGACCTAACCGCCCGCGGCGGCGGCCAGCTCGACGCCTACGTTCATTGTGTCGGCTCCATTCTCCTCAAATCCGCCCACCTCACTTCGCTCGACGAGTGGCGACGCACGCTCGATCTCAACCTCAACTCCGCCTTCTACGGCCTCAAAGCCGCCGTAGGCCCCATGCAGACGCAGGGCGCGGGCAGCATCGTGCTGCTCAGCTCCGTCGCCGCGTCCACCGGTTTGCCCAGCCACGAGGCCATCGCCGCCGCTAAAGGCGGCATCGAGGGCCTGGTGCGCGCCGCCGCCGCCAGCTACGCTTCGCGCAACGTGCGCGTGAACGCCGTCGCCCCGAGCCTCACCGACACCCCCATGGCGGCCGGCCTGCTTGGCAACCCGGCCGCGCGCGCCTTCTCGGAAAAAATGCACCCGCTCGGCCGCGTCGGCACGCCGGCCAACATCGCCAGCGCCATCGCCTACCTGCTCTCGCCCGAAGCCGACTGGGTAACCGGCCAGGTCTGGGGTATCGACGGCGGCATGGGCTCGGTGCGCCCCCGCCCCAAGGCCTGAGCCGCTCCGACGTGGCACGGGCATCTTGCCCGTGAGCCCTAGGCATCGCTTCCGCTCACACGCGCCCGGAAACTTTCGCGAAAAAACCGCTTGCATTCATACCGCCCAACCGGCTTCTTGCCCGTCCTGTTTCGCACAGGGGCTCTTAGCTCAGTTGGTAGAGCGCCTCAATGGCATTGAGGAGGTCAGCAGTTCGAACCTGCTAGGGTCCACCACTTTAAAAAACCGCCAACCACTAGGTTGGCGGTTTTTTTGTGTCTGAAAAATCGAACGAACGCACCCAATCAGTTCTCTTTCATCCGGAAAGTCAGCTCATGCGTGCCTGTCTTTCCATCGGGACGTGGACCGATCGAGCGCACGCGGGCGAAGGCATCTAGAACCGACGCATCAAAATCCGCGTTACCCGAAGAGCGCTTGATACGCACACCCGTCAGCGCTCCGTTAGCCGCCACGGTGAATGAAACTTCCGCGCTCAACAAATCGCTCAGCCCGCCCGGCTTCTCGTGATTCGCGCGCAGACGCTCGCGCAGCATCGCAAAATAACGGTCCAAAGCCGGCCCCGTATCGGCCCTCGCCGCCGTGCTACCCGCGCCGGGAGCACTGGAAGTGGCGCTCTCCAAACCGCGCCGCGCCGCGTTGGGGTCTATGCGCGGAATTGGAGTCGGCGTAGGCGTGGCGCGCGGGGCCGGAGTCGAGCGCACGCCGTGCTCTCTTTGAAATTGATCGAACGTCGCCCTCGGCTGCTCCGCCTGTCTCGTCGGTGTCGGTGTCGGCGGCGTGACTCTCGCCACCGGAGTGGGTCGCGGCGTTACCGGCTGCACCGGCGTCGGCGCGACAGGCGCGACAGGCACGACCGGCGTCGGCGCGACTTCTTGAACCGGCGTCGGCGTGGGCGGCGTCCAGTCCGGCGCGCTCCGGATGCGCGGCATCGACATCTGCGGCACGGGCGTCTCCACGCTCTGCGTGGCCTCGGTCGCGGCGTAGTTGTCGCCATCGCCCGCCACCAACTCGAAGATCTGCGGCGGCGGCTCGGCCTTTTCGCGCAGCGTGATCGCCATCAACAGGGCCAGCACCACCGCCGCACCGTGCAGCCCGACCGACACCCAAAACGCGCCGCCAAAACGCCGATCCTCGGAGGTGATCGCGGCGCTGCTCGGACCGTGGGCAACTGGTCGGGCGAGAGTGGACATCGTAGGGAAAGATTAAATGACCGGCGCTTGGTCGGAAGGTTTCACGGTCTTACCTGGGTGTCAAAACTCACGCGGCCCAGGCGGGCTTTTTTCAACTCATCCATCAGCGTAATGATATTCTGATACGGCACGGTGGCGTCCGCGCGGATGCGGATGACCGGCTGGTTGGCCGCGCCGGCCGAGGCGGCGATGGCCTGGAGGCGGCCGGGCAAGTCGCGCGCGGCGAGCGGGCGGTTGCCGTCGGCGTCGATCAAGTAGGTGCCGTCGGCGCGCACCGTGACCGCGATGAATTTGGTGTCGGGATCGGCCACCGTTTGCTGGCTCACCGACTCGATGGGGAGGTTCACCGGCAGGGTCTGCTCCTGATTGATGAGCGGCGTGGCGATCATGAAGATCACCAGCAGCACGAAGGCGAGGTCGAGCAGGTTGGTGACGTTCAGCTCGGAGAGCGCCTGCATGGGCCGGTGGCGTCGAAAGGTGCGGGCCATGGTGGTATCCGTTATTTGGTTACGCCGGGCGCGCGTTTACTTCGACTCCAGCTCGAGGCGGTCGGCCAGGGCGGAGGAATAATTCTCCAGCTCGGTGGTGAGCTGGCGGGTGCGGGAGAGCAGGACGTTGTAGCCGAACATCGAGGGAATCGCGACCACGAGGCCGGCCACGGTGGTGAGCAACGCGGCCGAGACGCCGGGGGCCATGGTCTGCAAATTGGCCGAGGCCTGGAGCGACACGGCGGAGAACACCTCCATCACGCCCCACACCGTGCCGAAGAGACCAAGGAAGGGCGCGCCCGCCACGATGGACGCGAGGAAGATCAGGCTGCTTTCGTAGCGCAAAGTCTGGCGCGCGATCGCGCGCTGGATGCCGTTCTCCGCGTGCTCGAGCCGCGCGCGGCCGGAGTCGAGACCCTTCTCCTTCAGGATCGACGCGGCGCGCCAGTAGGCCTCGACCGCGTCGGCGTAAACATCGGCGTAGGGGATGGAGCGGCGCGCGCGAAACGACTCGGGCAAATCCAGCAGCGTGCGCTCGTCGCGCAGGCGTTGTTCAAAGAAAAAGTTCAGCTCACGCAGACGTTTCAGCTCGGAGAATTTCCCGAACATCACCGTCCAGGCCACGATGCTGAAAACCGCGAGACCGATGGTGATCACCTGGCCGACGAAGTCGGACGCGGAGAAAACCGTGATCAGGTTGATGGAGGCAAGGGCGGGCGCGTCGGGAAACATAGGTCCAGGGAAAAGGCGTTCCCTCCACAATCCCTCCGTGCGGCGGGCCTTCAATGTAAAACCAGCCGCATCGCGCGCGTTTGAGGCAAGTCCCGGTAATCGGGTGCGACAGGAAATGACGTCGGTCCACTGGGAGCGCCGGCTTCCAGCCGGCTCAGGGCAAACAGCCGGCAGGATGCCGGCGCTCCCAGTAACGGAATCCGGACTCTATCATCACTTCATGCCGCACCCCCGGCAACCCGCGCGGCGATTTGCCGATTGCGCCCATTTCCGCCCGGCGGCTTTCTGCCCGTTTTGCCCATGTCTTCGTCCTCCTTCAAGACCCGCGCCCTTGACGCCCTCCGCTCGCACCGCGCTGCCGCGCCGACCCAAAACGCCCTCGTGGGCCTGGACGGCTTCGTGGACACCATCGTGACCCCGGTGGCCCAACGCACCGCCCAGGGCGAGGCCTTCACGCCCATCGCAGGCATCCCGGAATTCGCCGCGCGCATCGCCGGCGCCGCCGGCAAGAGCACCAACATCGAGCTCTACCCGCGCATGGACAAACTCGGCGGCAACGGCCCCATCATGGCCGCCGCCCTGCTCGCCGGCGGCACGCGCATCACCTACGTCGGCAACCTCGGCCTGCCCAACGTGCATCCGGTCTTCGAGGACTTCGCCGCCCGCGCCCGCGTCATCTCGCTCGCCCAGCCCTCGACCACCATCGCGGTCGAATTCGACGACGGCAAACTGATGCTCGGCCAGCTCAAGCCGCTCGACGCCATCACCTTGCCCGCCATCGAGGCCGCCATGGGCGCCGACGGCTTCCGCGCCACGCTCGCCGCCGCCGATCTCGTGGCCTTGGTCAACTGGACCATGATTCCCAACATGTCCTCGATCTTCACCGCGTTGGTGGAAGAGGTTCTGCCCGCCCTGCCCCCGCGCCCCGCCGGCGCCGCGCCGCGCACCTTTTTCTTCGATCTCGCCGACCCGGAAAAGCGCACGCGCGCCGACCTGCTCGCCGTGCTCCGCCTCATCGCGCGTTTCGGCACCTTCGGCAACGTCACCCTCGGCCTCAACCTCAAGGAGGCCCAGCAGGTCGCCGCCGTGCTCGATTTGCCCGCGCCCGACAAAGACGAATCCAGCCTGCGCCACGCCGCCGCCGCCATCCGCCAGAGCCTCGGCGTCGCCACCGTCGTCGTTCACCCGCGCGAATCCGCCGCCTGCGCCACCACCGCCGGCACCGCCTGGGTGCCCGGCCCCTACACCGACAAGCCCCTTATCACCACTGGCGCGGGCGACCATTTTAACGGCGGCTTCAGCCAGGGCCAGCTCCTCGGCCTCGACCCCGAATCCTGCCTCGCCCTCGGCGTCTGCACCAGTGGCCACTACGTGCGCACCGGCGTCAGCCCCACGCTCGACGATCTCGAAACCTTCCTCGCCAACTGGGTCTGACCCGATCATTCTCACACCATGCCTCTAAAGCAAAAACCGACCGGCAAACTCATCTCTTTCGAAGGCCCCGAGGGCAGCGGAAAATCCACCCAGATCGGGCTCCTCGCCAAACACCTCGGCCTCCTCGGCCGCGACGTTCTCACCACCCGCGAACCGGGCGGCACTGAGATCGGCGAACAGATCCGCAACATCATCGTTCACAACTCGCGCGGCGACGAGATGTGCCCCGAGACCGAGCTCTTCCTCTTCGCCGCCGCCCGCGCCCAGCTCGTGCGCCAGACCATCGCGCCCGCGCTCATCGCCGGCACCATCGTCCTCTCCGACCGCTTCCTCGACAGCTCCACCGTTTACCAGGGCATCGCGCGCAACCTCGCCTCCGATCCGGTGCAGCAGATCAACCACTTCGCCGTGGGCAACGTCATGCCCGATCTCACCATCGTGCTCGACGTGCCCACCGAGGTGAGCCTGCAACGCATCCGCCTGCGCGCCTCCGACATCCCCGACCGCATGGAGCGCGAAAACGCCGAGTTCTTCGGCAAAGTCCGCGAGGGTTACCTTCTGCTCGCGAAGAGCATGCCGGAACGCCTCCACGTCGTGGACGGCACCCAGTCCGAGGCCGAAATCGAGAAGGCCGTCTGGAAGGCCGTGCAAAAGCTTATCGCATGACGCGAGGCGAGGCCTCGCGTAAATCCTAGATCCTAATTCTAATGCGCGTTCAAGTTGAGCCTCTGTGGGTAGGGACGGACCGCTGG
>CAZOGV010000165.1:0-6179 GCA_964579225.1 uncultured Akkermansia sp.
TCGGCTTCGGCGGCGGTGGCGGGCCAGTCGAGTTTGCTGCGATCAATTTCGTAGGTGGCGTCGGAGGCGAAGTCGAAGTCGCCGGGGAGGCGGGCCTGAATCCAGGAAACGCGGTCGCGCACGCGTTGTTCGTGGATGGAGAAAAGGGCGAAGGCGGCGTCGAGCCGGCCGAGTTTGGCGAGATTAAAGTAGAGGGTCTCGGGGCGGTAGCGGGCCTGGAGTTCGTCGAGGTCGGTGGAGAGAATGAAAAGGCGTTGGCCGTCGAGGGATTTGAGGGCGTTGGGGATGACCTCGGCGTAGCTGGCGGGGCTGACTTGATCGCGGTTGAAGTGGACCTGTTCGAGGAGGCCGATGAGGCCGCGCAATTCGAGTTGCAGGCCGGGGGTGGGAGCGAGCGGGAGTCTGGGCTCGGCGGCGACGGTGGTGACGACAGGCGAGGCGGAGGCGGCGGGGGTCTCGGCGGGCGTGATCGCTGCGGATTCCCCCCGTGCGGAAAGGGTCAGAGCGAGGGCGACGAGGGGCAGGAAGACGGACAAACGACGGCGAGACGGCATGGGAGGTGGGAAAAGCGGTCGGCGAAAAGGTTGCATGAGCCGGGCCAATTCGCGCGGAGGAGGAAAAAAGTCAGCGAGGGTTCAGGTGGTCGCGGGCCTCGTCGAGGACGCGTTTTTCAGCGGCGGTGAGAGAGCCGAAGCCGTGCAGGTTGATCTTGTCGAGAATGCGGTCCACCTCGGCGCGTAGGGCGTCGCGGCGGGCGACGGCGGGGCCGGACGGCGCGGAGGAAGCGGACGAAGTGGTGTTGCCGCGGGAGTCGATGTTGACGCGGGAGGCGAGGGCGGGGCGGGAGTCTTTGCGCTTAAACCACGCGGGCGGCTCGATCAGGGTGCCGGAGGCGGAGGAGGCGGAGCGGCGCGCGACCACGAGTTGGTAGAAGAGCCAGCCGGCGGCGAGTCCGCCCAGGTGGGCGGAGTGGGCGATGCCGTAGAGGGTCTGGCTTTTCGGCAGTTCGTAGAAGAGGAAGCCGAGCAAATCGACGGAGCCGAGCACGCCGACGACCCAAATGGGTTGCACGGTGACGGGCAGGACGAAAAAGAGGAGAAGTTGAATGGGGCGGCGCGGATCGTAGCAGGCGAAGACGGCGAGGAAGGCCATGAGCACGCCGGATGCGCCGATGACGATGCCGCTTCGGTTTAGGTGAATGCCGAGCCAGACGAGGCCCGCGCCGAAGGCACCGGCGAGGATGAGTTTTAGGAAGCGCTCGGGGCCGAGGCGCATTTGCAGTTCGCGCCCGATGAAGTAGAGGCCGAGGCCGTTCATTAACAGGTGGCCGATGCTGGCGTGGAGGAGTGTATAGGTGAGCAGGGTCCAGACTTGGCCGGAGCGGATGCCGGTGCTGGAGAGCGCGCCGTAGTCGAAGGGCAAGGTGGGGCCTATGTTCCAGACCCTGAAGATCTCTTGCAGCACGAAGACTCCAACTAGCAGGCCGAGAAAGCAGGCGAGCACGGAGGGTGGGGTGCGCGGGGAGGGATCGCGCATGTAGGACCGGTCGGACAACATGACGCGCTCACCGTAGGCGCGCGGCGGGGGAACTCAAGGGCGCGTCGGTATTATGCGCGTATATCACTCGGGGCGTTCGTCCGTTACCGGGAGCGCCGGCATCCTGCCGGCTGTTCGCCCCGAAAGTCGGCTGGAAGCCGGCGCTCCCGGTGAACTGACATCACTTCGCGTTACATGCTTCACGCGCGGTCCGGCGCGTTGGCCGCTTGACAGGGCGCGGCGCGAGTCTCTTTTTGCGCCGACATGGCAAACAAATCCGACAAATGGGAAAACAACGTTGGCGGCAAATTCTTCGTCGATCAGCAATGCATCGACTGTGATCTCTGCCGCGAGACCGCTCCCGATTTCTTCACGCGCCACGACGAAGGCGGCTATTCGTTCGTGCATAAACAGCCCACCACCGAGGACGAAGTGGCGCTCTGCATGGAGGCCCTCGAAGGCTGCCCGGTCGAGGCCATCGGTAACGACGGCGACGAATAAATCGCCCCGCTTGCGTTTTGATTTTCGAACCCGCGTCCTATGGCGCGGGTTTTTTTGCGGGCCGCGATCGTTGTGATTTAACCTAGTTAATTTAAATATTGAATAAGGTTAACAAGGTAGGCTTCGTGCGCAGGATGAAGCTTCCTGCTTATTCGTTTACCTTTTCGGTTTTGGCCTTGGCCTCCCTTTCCATGTCTGCGGTTCGCGCCGCCGATGAGTCCGACACTTCGGGTGAGACGGTGGAGCTGGATCCGTTGACGGTGTATTCCGACGCGGTGGCGTTGCAGCAGCCGGCGACGACGTTTGCGATGCCGGTGACTTTGCTGCGTTTCGAGCCGCTGGTGGATGTGCAGGGGCGCGGCATGGCGGAGGCGCAGGCGGATGTGTCGATCCGCGGCGGCACGTTTGAGAACACGGGTTTCAGCATTGGGGCGCTGCCGATCTATGATCCGCAGACGGGGCATTATTTTGCGGAGTTACCGATCGCGCCGGCGATGTTGGGCATGCCGACGATCCGGGTCGGCGCGGAGCAGGCGGCATCGGGTTGGAACGCGACGGCGGGCGGCGTGGCCTACGGCTGGAGCCGCATCCGCGAGGGCGCGCATGGATTCGTGACCGGCACGGCGGGCGGGAACTCGCTCGTCGGCGGCGAGGTGTATTCATCTTTCACGACACCGGAAAAAATTTTGGGCGATCGCACGCTGGGTTTCGACGTGTCGGTGGCGGCCTCGCAGGGCGACGGCTCGCGTCCGTTTGGCGACCATGATTTCGCGCGTTACGCGGGTCGCGTGCAGCTGGCGGACGAGCGTTCGCAGACGGATTTTTTCGCGGGTTATCAGAGCAAATTTTTCGGCTGGCCCAGCCTTTACGCACCTTTTGGCACGCCGGAGACGGAGAATCTGAAGACGAGTCTTTTTATCGCGAGTCATCGGGTCGAATTCGACACGGAGGGAGACTTTTTCGAGCTGGCGGGCTCCTATCGGCGCAACGTGGACGACTATGAGTTCAATCGCTTGACGCCGGGTGTGATCAATCCGTTCGAACACACCACACGGGTGCGTAGTGCGGCGCTTGCGGGGCGGAGTTCGGTCGCGGAAAACACCGCGCTGAGCTACAACGCAGGCGTGGTGGATGACACCATCCAATCAACGATTTTGACGGCCGGGCCGTTCACAAGGCGCACGCAATTTTACGCGGGGTTGTTTGCGGAGCAGACCTTCTCGCTGGCGGAGGGACGCGACTTGGTGGCGACGGCGGGCGCGCGTTACGACGATACGAACCGGGAGGGTTCGGAGGTCTCGCCGACGGCGGTGTTAGAGGTGCGGCAAAGCGCCGGGGTAGTGCGCCGGGTTTACGCGAGCTACGGCGAGAGCACGCAGGTGGCGACTTATACGGCGCTGAATTCGCCGACGGGAAGCGGACTTTTCCGGGGTAACCCGGATCTGCCGCGCGCGACGGCGCAGAATTTTGAGATCGGCGCGGAGGGGTTGATCGCGGGTTGGTCCGCGCGCGCGGCGGTGTTCTATCGTCGTGACAATGATCTGCTCGACTACGTGTTTGCCACGCCGCTGACGGCGCGAAGCGCGGTGGCGGTGGATCTAGATACGTATGGAGTTGAGCTGATCGCGCGTCGTTCGTGGACGGCTGTGGACGTGGTGATCGGTTACACTTTTTTAGATAAGGATGAGAATTACACCGCGCCGAACAACGGCAGCTTTTACGCTCTCAACTATGCGGAGCATCGTCTTACGGCTGCGCTGATATGGCGAGTGGCGAAGGGTTTGGAGCTGCGCATGGATAACGAGGCTAGGTTCCAGGCGGAGAATGCGTTGCGCAGCGGAGGGGACGACAAGCTGCTGAGCGCTCTTGGCGTGAGCTACCGGGTGCCGCAGGTGGACGGGCTGACGCTGAACGCGCAGGTGGACAACCTTTGGAACACCTACTTCGAGGAAGTGCCGCGCGTGCCGGGAGCGAAGCGCGAGTGGAGCGTGAGCGCGACCTACGCTTGGTGAGGGGGCTCTTGGGAAGCGGCGGGGTGCGGCGACCCCGCCCTACATGGCGCGGGCGACGACCTGGCGCCAGATGGCATCGGCTTTTTCGGCGATGAGGGCGCGGGCGCGCACGACCTCGGCCTCGCGGGCGGCGAGGTTTTGCGCGGCGATCTTGGCGAGGTCGTCGAGGTTGTAGAGATAGACGTTTTCCTGCGCGGCGGCCTCGGCGTCGATGTCGCGCGGGAGGGCCAGATCGAGCAGGAGCAGCGGCTCGCCGCGACGTTTGGCGCGGGCGGCGGAGATCTCGGCGGCGTGCACGATGGCGCCGGGCGCGGCGGTGGCGCAGACGATGATGTCGTAGTCGCCGAGGTGATGCGCGAAGTGCTCGAAGGGCAGGGCGGTGGCGTCGAGCGTGGCGGCGAGCGCGAGGGCGCGTTCGGGCGTGCGGCTGGAAACGGTGAGCGCGGTGGCGCCTCGGGATTGGAAGGCCTTGGCGGTTTTTTCGCCGATGTCGCCTACGCCGACGAGCAGGACGCGGGCGGTCTTGAGGTCGCCGAAGATGGTGAAGGCGAGTTCGACCGCGACGTTGGCCACGCTGACCTGGCCCTCGCTGATGGCGGTGTGGGTGCGCACGTGTTTGGCGGCCTGGAAGGCTTTTTGGAAAACGCGGTTGAGCACGGGGCCGGCGCGGCCGGCGCTCTGGGCGGCGGCGTAGGCGTCCTTCACCTGGCCGAAGATCTCGTTTTCGCCGAGGAGTTGGGATTCGAGTCCGGCGGCGACGGCGGCGAGGTGCGCGATGGCGTCGGCTCCGGTGGAGTGGGCGCGCACGGCGGCGAAGTCGGCGGGGGCGAGGCCGGTGACGGAGCAGAAGGCGTGTTCGAGCGCGGCGAGGTCGGCGGGGGTGGCGGCGACGCCGTAGAATTCAACGCGGTTGCAGGTGTTGAGCAAGGCGAGCTCGGGCAAGGCGGCGGCGGCGAGGCGCGCGTGCAGGTCGGCGGCGCGCTCGGGCGGAATCGCGATTTTTTCCCGGAGGGCCAGCGGGGCGGATTGGTGGCTGGCTCCGAGATGGAAGAACAGGGGGCCGGTCGCGCTCATTGCGGGGCGGCCTCCGCGGGGACGGTCTCGGATGCCGGCTGAAAGCCGGCGCTCCCGGGGGCAGGCGATGTATTGCGGCTGGCGTCAACCGGGCGGATGGAGAGCAGGGCGGCGGCGAAGAGGGCGATGCAAGCGAGGGCGAGGCGGCGGCCGACGAGGTTGCCGCGCAGACGCAGGCCGAGGGCGAGGGCGTAGGCGGCGAAGACGCCGACGGTGGCGAGGAGTTTGGGCAGGTTGACCGAGGCGGGTTCGCGCAGCCACCAGACGGAGCCGACGGCGAGGGAGGCGGCGAGGAGGACGACGCCGGTGGCGAGCAGGCGCAGGCCCATGTGGTCGAGGTCGCGGATGGAGGGCAGGAGGGCGAAGGCGCCGCCGACGCGTTTGTGTTTCAGGCCGTAGTCGCGAATCCAATACATGAGGGCGACGAGGGCGAGCAGGCCGAAGACGCCGTAGCTGAAGAGGGCGAGGGCGGCGTGGAACTCGATCCAGGCGTTGCCGCCGAAAACATTGGAGCGCAGCGCGGCATCCCAGGTGGGGTGGAGCAGGGAGGCGAGGGTGAGGCCGGCGGCGAGCGCGGCGGTGCCGAAGCCGAGGAGGCTGAGGCGGAAGGCGGGGCCGATCACGAGGTAGAGGGTGGAGGCGGACCAAGCGGTGAACTGGACGAGTTCGAAGGTGTTGCCGAGCGGGCAGCCGCCGACGGCCATGCCGCGCACGTAGAGGCCGACGGTCTGGAAGGTGTAGCCGGCGGCGAGGATGACATACATCGTGGCGCGGGAGTGGCGGCGTTCGCGCAGGATGGCGACGAGGCCGAGCAGCGCGCCGACCAGATAAAGGGCGGCGGCGAACCAGAGCAGGTTGCGATCGGTGAGCAGGTGCATGGCGGGTCGGAGGAGGAATCACGAAATATAAGAAAGGCGCGAAAGAAAACCGGAGAATGGAGGGTAAGCCGCCTCGGTCGGCGGGCTCTGACGCGCTTGGCCTGGACGACGATGTGATTGCTCCGACGCCTAAAGTTTGCACGAATCGCCACATGAGCACGCCCGCCGCGCCCGAACT
>CAZOGV010000166.1:0-4409 GCA_964579225.1 uncultured Akkermansia sp.
GCGCGCCGGCGCGCACGAGGCGGATGCGGCCCGGACGTTCGGTGATGAGCATGTCGCCCGCGGGGTCAGCGGCGGGCAGCCAGGCGACGGACCAGGGATGTTCGAGTCCGGCGAGGACGGGAGTGGCGCGCCAGCCGGTGGCGACGGGCGCGGAGCCGGAGGGCGCAACGGGGCCGGAGGGCACGCGCGTCGCCCACGCGTAGGCGACGGCAAGGAGGAGGGCGACGAGACCGCCGAGGGCGGCGCGTTTACGGGCGCGGGGCGACATGATTTCGCACCGTAGGCGGCGAGCCCGACCGGTCAAACCGGTCAAACCGGTCGGGGCGGTCGGGGCGGGTTGCGCGTGGTCGCGGGGTGGATTGCGTGCGCGGCATGAAACCGGGGCTGATGCGGTGGGGAAAAACTATCGGGATGGTGTTGGCCGGCTTGGCGCTGGGTGGGTGCGCGACCCATTTGGGAAGGCCGGAGGGAGCGCCGCCGCAGAAGGTGCGGACCGGGTTTTCGGTGGAACGTGACGTGGTGTATTCACCGCAGGGATGGCCGGCGGAGTTGCGCGCGGATTTTTATCGGCCGGCCGCTCCAGGCTTGAGCCCGGCGGTGGTGTTGGTGCACGGCGGCGGCTGGCAGGGGCCGGACCGGCGTTGGCAGATGCGCGGCATCGCGAGGGATTTGGCGCGGCGCGGGTATGGGGTGCTTAACGTGACGTATCGCATGGCGCCGGAGTGGCGGCATCCGGCGGCCCTGGAAGATCTGCGCGCGGCGGTGTCGTGGCTGCGCGAAAACTCGGAGGCAAAGGGCGTGGATGCACGACGCGTGGCGGTGTATGGCTATTCGGCCGGGGGGCATCTGGCCCTGTTGCTGGGGATGGCGGAGGGCCCTGCGCAGGCGCGGGTGCAGGCGGTGGTGGCGGGCGGCGCGCCGGGCGATCTACGGCTTTATGACGACGGTCCGCTTTTGATCGATTATCTGGGTGGCACGAAAGGGGCGCTGGCGGCGGAGTATGCGGCGGCCTCGCCGGTGACGCATATCGATGCGGGTGATCCACCGGTGTTTCTTTACCATGCGCGACGTGACACCCTGGTGTCGCCGGAGCACGCGGAAGCGGTGGCGGCGGCGCTGGCGGCGGCGGGGGTGCGGCACGAGCTTTTTTGGCTGGGCGGCGGGCGCGGGCACGTGACGAGTCTCGTGCTGGGAGGGGACGCGGAGCGCGCGGCGATGGAGTTTCTGGACCGCGAGCTGAGGGTGCCGGCTGCTAATGATTAGATTTTAGGAATCAGAAATTTTGACCACAGATTACACAGATATGCACAGATAGGACCCGGGGAAGGATGCGTGGGTTCGGTATCTGTGTTCATCGGTGATATCTGTGGTTAAAGTCTAAATATTTTAAGCGTTTGGTGTGAGGGGTGTCTTGTAGGGCGGACATGGATACAAAAAGCCCCGACACCGGGAATTGGTGGCGGGGCTGGCGCGCGGGTGCAGGCGGGACGTCTGCGCTACTTTTTGAACTGGGAGGCGATGAGGCCGGTAAGGGCGGCGTGGAGGTCGTCGTTTTCCAGTTTGTTGAGAACCTCCTCGAAGAAGGCGGCGACGAGCAGGCGGCGGGACTCGGTGGCGTTGATGCCGCGAGCTTGAAGATAAAACTCCTGCTCTTCGTCGATGCGGGCGGAGGTGCTGCCGTGGGAGCAGCGCACGTCGTTGGCCTGGATCTCGAGACCGGGGAGGCTGTGGGCCTCGGCGGTGTCAGAGAGCATGAGGTTGCGGTTCTTTTGGTAGGCGTCGGTTTTTTGCGCGTCGGGCTCCACGATGATGAGGCCGGAGAAGATGGTCTTCGCGGTGTCGAGGAGGGCGTTTTTGTAGAGGAGGTTCGAGGTGGTGTGCGGCGCGATGTGGGTCTGGAGCGTGCGCTGGTCGAACTCTTGCGCGCCGTTGGCGACGGTGAGGGCGAGCATCTCGGAATGCGCGCCGGGGCCGAGGAGGCGAGAGTGCGATTCGTGGCGGGCCTGGCGGCCGCCGAGGTGGAGGTTGAGTGCGATGACCTTCGCGTCGCGCTCGGCGGCGATGGAGTTGACCTGGAAGGCGAGGGTCTCGCGGCTCCAGTGTTGCGCGCCGACGTAGGTGAGTTGCGCGCCTTCGGCGGCGTGGAGGTCGTTCACGCCGGCGACGAGCTGGCGCTCGTTGGCGGAGCCGCCGGAGACGAAGAACTCGACGAGGGTGGCCTTGGCGCGCGCGCCGAGGATGACGAGGGTGTGCGGAAAGACGGCGACGTTTTGGCCGGTGAGGGTGTGCTGAAGAACGAAGGGCAGGGGACACTCGACGTCGGCGGGCACGTAGAGGACGGCGCCGGCGGCGGTGAGGGCGGTGTTGAGCGCGACGAATTTCTCCGAGCCGAGGTTGGCGGGGTGTTTGAGGAAATACTCGCGCACGAGGTCGCCGTGGTCGCGGAGGGCCTCGTCGAGCGGGGCGAAGACGACGCCCTTGGCGGCGAGGTCGGCGGGCACGGTGCTGCGGCCGACGATCTGGCGGTTCGAGAAGATGATCTCGGCGGCGTGGGGGAAGTCGGGCAGGTGCGGGATGTTTTGCGCGGGATCCTCGGGCAGGGTGAAGCCATCGATGTCGAGGCTCTTGAGGTTGGAGTAACGCCAGGTCTCGTCGGTGCGCGAGGGCATCGGGAGGGCGTTGAATTTTTCCCACGCGGCCTGCTTGGTTTCGAGCCACCACTGCGGCAGGTAGGCGCGCTGGGAGAGGTGTTGCTCGAAGCGGGTGGCGTCGAGGCCGGTGAGGGTGGAGGGGAGGGGGGAGGCGAGAGTGGAGGCTGACATGTTAGTTTTCGGATAATGACCAATGTCCAATGACCAATGCCCAATGGACGGACTCGACCAATAACCTCCGCCTTCCGACCTCATTGGTCATTGGGCATTGGTCATTGGTCATTTCGGTGGGCGTCAGCCCACCGACCCTTCCATTTCGAGGTCGATGAGGCGCTTGAGCTCGACGCTGTATTCCATGGGGAATTGGCGGACGAGGTCGTTGACGAAGCCGTTCACGGCGAGGCTCATCGCCTGCGCTTCGGTGAGGCCGCGTTGCTGCATGTAGAAGATCATGTCTTCGCTGACCTTGGACACGGAGGCCTCGTGCTGCACGGCGTGGCTGTCGCCGCGCACGACGATGGCGGGATAGGTGTCGGTGCGGGAGTTGGAGTTGATGAGCAGCGCGTCGCACTCGGTGTTGTTTTTGCAACCCTTGAGGTGCTTCGGGATGTGGACGACGCCGCGGTAGGTGGAGCGGCCCTGGCCGACGCTGATGGATTTGGCGACGATGAGGGAGGTGGTGTCGTCGGCGGCGTGGATCATCTTGGCGCCGGTGTCCTGGTGCTGGCCGTCGTTGGCGAGGGCGATGGAGACGACTTCGCCGCGGGCGCGCTTACCCTTCAAGACCACGCCGGGGTATTTCATGGTGAGGCGGCTGCCGATGTTGCAGTCGATCCACTTGATCTCGGCGTCTTCCATGGCGAGGCCACGTTTGGTGACCAGGTTGAAGACGTTGGCCGCCCAATTTTGGACGGTGATGTATTGGATCTTCGCGCCTTTGAGGGCGACCAGTTCGACCACGGCGGAGTGGAGGGTGGAGGTGGAGAACTTGGGCGCGGTGCAGCCCTCCATGTAGGTGACCTCGGCGCCTTCGTCGGCGATGATGAGGGTGCGCTCGAACTGGCCGAAGTTTTCCGCGTTGATGCGGAAGTAGGCCTGGAGGGGCATGGCGACCTTCACGCCCTTGGGGACGTAGATGAAGGAGCCGCCGGAGAATACGGCTGAGTTGAGAGCGGAGAACTTGTTGTCGCCGGTGGGGATGACCTTGCCGAACCACTTGCGGAAAATCTCCGGGTGTTCGCGGAGGGCCTCGGTGGAGTTGCAGAAGATGACGCCCTGCTTGGCGACGATGTCCTTGACGTTTGAATACGCGGCTTCGCTGTCGAACTGGGCCTCGACGCCGGCGAGGAACTTGCGCTCCTGCTCGGGGATGCCGAGGCGCTCGAAGGTGCGCTTGATGTCGTCGGGCACCTCGTCCCAGGTGCGCTTGGGTGCTTGGCCCTGCGAGAGGTAGTAGCGGATTTTTTGGAAATCGATGTTCTCGAGGTCCTTCGTCGCCCAGTGGGTGGGCATGGGTTTGTCGAGGAAGGTCTGGTAGGCCTTGAGGCGGAAATCGAGAATCCAGGAGGCCTCCTTCTTCACGTCGCTGATGTAGCGGATGACGCCCTCGTTGAGGCCGGAGCCGGCATCGAACTCGTATTTAACGTCGTATTGGAAATCCCCTACGGTCTGGTCGATGCCGACGGCGGGGTTCTCGTTGGTGAACTCGGCTTCGGAGGCGGCGTCGGGCGCGGCGAGGAGGTCGGAGGGAGGCTTCAT
>CAZOGV010000166.1:4509-6148 GCA_964579225.1 uncultured Akkermansia sp.
AGGCGGTGGCGGCGAGTTCGGTTTTGACCCAGTCGTAGCCCTTGGCCTCGAGTTCGAGGGCGAGGGACTTGTCGCCGGACTTCACGATCTTGCCGTCATACATGACGTGGACGAAGTCGGGGACGATGTGGTCGAGCAGGCGTTGGTAGTGGGTGATGAGCATGACGCCGAGCTTGTCGCCGCGCATGGCTTCGACGCCTTCGGCGACGACCTTGAGGGCGTCGATATCGAGGCCGGAGTCGGTCTCGTCCATGAGGGCGAAGGTGGGCTCGAGCATGGCCATCTGGAGGATCTCGCAGCGTTTCTTTTCGCCGCCGGAGAAGCCCTCGTTGACCGAGCGGGAGGTGAACTTCCGGTCGATCTTGAGCATGTCCATCTTGGAGTAGAGGCGCTTGTAGTAGGCGGTGGCGTCGAGCTCCTCGCCCTCGGCGAGGCGGGCCTGGACGGCGGCGCGGAGGAAGTTGGCGATGGAGACGCCGGGGATTTCGGAGGGGTATTGGAAGGCGAGGAAGATGCCGGCGCGGGCGCGTTCGTCGGGCTCCATTTCGAGGATGGATTTGCCTTCGATGAGGACCTCGCCGGAGGTGATGACGTAGTCGGGGTGGCCGGCGATGGCCTTGGAGAGGGTGGATTTGCCGGTGCCGTTGGGCCCCATGATGGCGTGAACCTCGCCGGTTTTGATCGTCAGGTTGAAGCCTTTGACGATGGGCTTGTCGGGGGTCGCGGCGAGGGCGACGTGCAGATCGCGGATTTCGAGGGAGGGCATGAGGAAAAGGGGAGTGAGGGAGTGAGTGAGAGGGAGTGAGGGATGTGAAAGAGAGCTGAGGGCGGAAACTTGAAACCTGAGGGCGGATAAGACGGGGAGGGAGCGAAGGGTTGTTTCAGGTCTCAGGTTTCAGGGTTTCATCCCTCGCTTTTAGGCGGCGGGGGATTGGCCGTGGAAGGTGACTTCGATGGCCTTGGCGGAGTAGCCGGCGGGGAGGATGGCGCGGATGTGGGCCATGAGCTCGTCGGGGATTTCGATGTCGTGGGTGGCACCGGTTTTCTCGTCGTGGAAGTGAGCGTGGGGGTGGAGGTTGGCGCAGTAGCGGGAGGGGCCGCGCTCGAAGTTGACCTGGCGGACGAGGTCGCACTGCACGAGGGTTTCGAGGCAGTTGTAAACGGTGGCGAGGGAGATGGAGGGCATCTCGGGGCGCACGCGGGTGTAAACCTCGTCGGCGGTGGGGTGGTCGCGCTGGTCAAGCAGGGAACGATAAACAACCTCGCGCTGGGGAGTGTTGCGCAAGCCGCTGTCCGCCAAGCGCTCGGCTAGGTTGGCGGGTTGGCCTATGGGGTGGTTTCGCATGGTGTCGGATGACGGGAGCAAAGGTGAAAGAAGAGGAAGGAAAACGCAGAGAACGAGAATCATTATAAGATGCAAGCCGGAATTAGAATAATTATTGATAAGAGTTGTGGAGCAGTCGTGAAGCAGTCGTGAGGGAGAGGGGAGCGCCAACATGGGAAAGTGAAGAGCAGAGGCGGATAGGCGGGCATGTCTACGTGATCCTATGGCCGGGTGTCGCCGTCGGCGTGGGAAAACTGAATTAAGGGTTCGTAAATAAATAACTGGCTCAACCTAACTTGATCTTTCGGCCGCTGG
>CAZOGV010000167.1:0-6120 GCA_964579225.1 uncultured Akkermansia sp.
GCGTGGGCGGATAAATGTAGGTGTTCCGCACCATGAATTCCTTCAAAATATCGTTCTGAATCGTGCCCGCCAGATCGGACAGCTTCGCCCCCTGCTCCAGCGCCGCCGCGATGTAGAACGCCATCACCGGCAACACCGCGCCGTTCATCGTCATCGACACCGAAACCTTGTCCAGCGGGATGGAGTCGAAGAGCACCTTCATGTCCTCGACCGAGTCGATCGCCACGCCCGCCTTGCCCACGTCGCCCACCACGCGCGGATGATCGCTGTCGTAGCCGCGATGCGTCGCCAGATCGAAGGCCACCGAGAGCCCCGCCTGCCCCGCCGCGAGGTTGCGCCGGTAAAACGCGTTCGATTCCTCCGCCGTCGAGAAGCCCGCGTATTGGCGCACCGTCCACGGCTTCTGCACATACATCGTCGCGTAAGGCCCGCGCGTGAACGGCGCGTGCCCCGGCATCGTGTCGAGCGCGGCGGGCGGCGGCAGATCCTCCGCCGTGAACACCGGCTTCAGCGGGATCTGCTCATAGTTTTCCGTCGGCGACTTGGCTTCCGCCGCCGCGTCGGGACCGCACGCGGGAAGCGCGACGTGATCATAACTGAGCGAGGCAAAATCAGGGTTGGGCAAGGTGTTCATTTCAGGGCTCCGATCTTCTTAAGCAGGTTGGCGAGCGTCTCCTCCACGGAGGCGCGCAGGTGGATAAATAATTCGATGCCGGCCGCGGCGTAAGCGGCGCGCAGCGTCTCCTCCGCAGGCAGCCCCGCAAGCACGAGCGTCTGCCCCGAGCCGGTCGCGCGCAGCGCCTGCGCGAAGACCGGCACGATCTCGGGATACGTCTCGTCGCTGGAACAAAGCACCACGATTTGCGCGCCCGATTCGCCTGCCGCCCGCGCCGCGTCCGAGGCCTCGGCAAAGGTCGCCTTGGCCAGCAACTCGAAGCCGCCCGGCGCGAAAAAACCCGAGGCGAAATCCGCGCGCGCCTTGTGTTGCGCGACCGGCCCCATCTTGGCCAAAAACACCTTGGGCCGCGCCCCCGTTCGCTCCGCGAACGCCGCGCTGGCATCCCGCAGGGCCTCAAATCCCGCCGCCGCGCGAAACGGTTTCAAAGGAGTGATTACCTCAACAAGACGCCCGCTCGCGTCCGCCTCCGATGCGGCGCCGCGCAACGGCGTCTCGCGCAGATTCGGAAACAGATTCGTTCCCACCAGCCCCATCCGCCGCGCGCCCACCGCCTGCGCCTTGTCCAGCGCGGCCGCCGCCACGAGTTTCTGCGGCGCGCCGGATCGCAGCGCCGCCGGCAGGCCGCCCAGCGCCTCGTAGCCCTGGAAAATCGCCCAGGCCTTGCGCCCCAACTCATCCGTCAACGCCTCGATGCACCACGATCCGCCCGCCGGATCCGCCGGCCCGTCCAACCCAAATTCGCCCGCTAGCAGCGCATGCACGTTTCGCGCGATCCTCCGCGAAAACGCCTCGCCCGATCCGGTGCCGGTCACCGAGTCGAAGGGCGCGATGTGCAACGCGTCCACCCCGCCGATCACCGCCGCCAGCGCCTCGGTCGTCACGCGCAACATGTTCACATGCGGATCGAGACGCGTAAGATTCCAGCGCGCCGTCGCCGCCCGCATCCCCGCCCGCCGCGCCCACGCCGCATCGCCGCCCAAGGCCACGACCACGCGCGCCAACAGCCCGCGCCAGGCGCGAAACTTCGCCGTCTCCATCAAAAATTGCGGGCCGGCCGAAAACGCGACCAACAACCTCGGCACGCTTGTTTCCAACTCGACTCCGCGATCGCGCAGCGCCCGCAGATACTCGACCGCCGCCGCCAGCGCGCCCGCCAGCTCGTGCGCCGCCGAACCGCCCGCCTCCGCCCACTCCCGCGCATCCACACCCACCGTGCGCAGCGCCGGCGCCTCGCTCGCCGCCCGCATTGTCCACGCCGCCAACGCGTCCAGCGCCTCCGCATACTTCAACGGCAGCCCGCCCGCCGTCGCCCAAGCCGCCAACGGATCCGCGGTCAGCGAGCCGCTAAGGTCGCTTCCATCGGCCCCGCCGCGCTTCGCAAAATCCAGATAACGCGCGCCCGCCGCGGTCGCGTCGCAACCCGCGTCCAGATGCACCGGCACCGCCCGCAAATCCACTCCGGCCAGCGCCGTCTCCAACGCGCCGACAAACATCGTCGGCACCACCACCGCGTCCTGCCCGACCATCAAATCCTCGCGCAGGCGCTGGTTGAATTCTTCCGCCGTCGCCGCCGCGATTTCCTGCGCCACTTGCCAGCCACCTGCCGCCGGCCTCAGCCCGAGCGCGTTCAGGTCCGGCCGCCCTACCACGTCCGCCCGGGTGTAGAGCGGCCTCATCGTCACGCCCTCGAAGGTGCGCGTGAGCAGCTTCTTTTCGAAGGGCGCGCCCTTCAGCTCGACCTCGACAGAGCGAAGCCACTTTGCCCGGGCGGCCTCCAGCGAGGCGTTTTCAGGCGTTACGTTTTCGGTGATGGTGGACATGGGGGCTTTGGCGGGGCGACGGCTACGGACCGCGCGCCTCGAAGTGCCGCCAACCATACACTGCCCGGGTTTCGCCGGCTCCGCGTTTTTTGTGCAAGAAGCGCACGTCTTTAACCAAACCCCGCGAAGCCCGCTCCGCGTTTTTCGCCTAGGCTTGCTCCCTCGTCACACGACGCCTCATCGCCATGATCACTCGCATCGACCACCTCGGCATCGCGGTCCGTTCCCTCGAAGCCAGCATCCCCTACTACGAAAAGGCCCTCGGCCTTAAGTGCGAACACCGCGAGGAAATCGCCTCGCAACAGGTGCGCACCGCGTTTTTCCACGTCGGCGAGGTCCACCTCGAACTCCTCGAACCCATGTCCCCCGAAAGCCCGGTGGCCAAGTTCATCGAGAAAAACGGCGAGGGCGTCCACCACGTCGCCTTCGCCACCACCGACATCACCGCCCAGCTCGCCGGCGCCGCAAACGCCGGGGTCAAACTCATCCACGAAAAACCGTTCGAAGGGGCCGCCGGCAAACTCGTCGCCTTCCTCCACCCCAAATTCACCGGCGGCGTGCTCACCGAATTTTGCGCCCCCAAACCCTGACCCCCGTCTCCGCCTTCAGGTTTCAGGTCTCAACCCTCCTCCCTCCGACACCATGCCCATCGCACCCGAACTCCTCAAGAAACTCGCCGATCGCCGCCAGACCGCCATGCTCGGCGGCGGCGCCGATAAACTCGCGGCACGCGCCAAAAAAGGCCAACTCTCCGCCCGCGAACGCCTCGCCCTGCTCTTCCAGCCCGGCACCTTCATGGAGTTCGGACTCCACGCCCAGCACGACTGCCACCACTTCGGCCTCCAGGACAAATCCATGCCTTGCGATGGCGTCGTCACCGGCGTCGGCTACATCGACGGACGCCCCGTCGCCTCCTTCAGCCAGGACTTCACCGTCGGCGGCGGCGCCGTGGGGCGCATCCACGCCCAGAAAATCTGCGATCTGATGCACTACGCCCAACAGGCCGGCATCCCTGTCATCGGCATCAACGATTCCGGCGGCGCGCGCATCCAGGAGGGCGACGACTCCCTCTCCGGCTACGGCCAGGTGTTCTTCCATAACGTCCTCCTCTCCGGCGTCGTCCCTCAGGTCTCCATCATCGCCGGCCCCTGCGCCGGCGGCGCCGCCTACTCGCCCGCCCTCACCGACTTCATCATCATGACCCGCAAGGGCGCCCAGATGTTCATCTGCGGACCCGACGTCATCAAGGCCGCCACCGGCGCCACCGTCACCATGGACGAAATCGGCAGCGCCACCGCCCACGCCTCCGTGTCGGGCAACATCCACTTCGTCGCCGAGGACGAGGCCGGCGCGCTCGACCTCTCCCGCCGACTCCTCGCCTTCCTCCCCGCCAACAACGTCATGGACCCGCCCCACCGGCCCACGCCCAACCTCACCCTTGAGCGCGACATCGGCATGAACGACCTCGTCCCCGCCGACGCCAAGTCCCCCCTCGACGTTTACAAGGTCATACACCGCCTGGTGGACGACGGCGACTTCCTCGAAGTCCAACGCGAATGGGCCCGCAACCTCGTTGTAGGGTTCGCACGGATACAGGGCATCGTCGTCGGCATCGTCGCCAACCAGCCCATGGTCAGAGCCGGCACCCTCGACATCGACTCGTCCGACAAGGGCGCTCGTTTCATCCGCTTCTGCAACTGCTTCAACATCCCCCTCGTCACCCTGGTGGACATCCCCGGCTTCATGCCCGGCGTCGCCCAGGAACGCGGCGGCATCATCCGCCACGGCGCCAAGATGCTCTTCGCCTACGCCTCCGCCACCGTGCCGAAGATCACCGTCATCATGCGCAAAAGCTACGGCGGCGCCTACCTCGCCATGTGCTCCAAAGACATGGGCGCCGACCTCGTCTACGCCTGGCCCTGCGCCGAAATCGCCGTCATGGGCGCCGAGGGCGCGGTCAAGATCCTCTTCAAACGCGAAATCGCCGCCGCCGAGGATCCCAAGAAAAAAGAGGCCGAGCTCGCCGCCGATTACCGCGAAAAGTTCGCCTCCCCCTACGAGGCCGCCAGCAAGGGCATGATCACCGACGTCATCGAGCCCGCCGAGACCCGCGGCATCGTCGCCCTCGCCCTGCGCAACACGCTCTCCAAGCGCGAGACCCGGCCGCCGAAGAAACACGGCAACATCCCGCTCTAATTTCCGACTCACTCCAGTCGTTGTCCTCCCGCTTCCCCACCCGTTCCGCTAATTTAAGCCCGTAGATTAATCATGAAAAAACTCCGCGTCACCGTTGAAGGCAAAACCTATGAGGTCCTGGTCGAGATGCTCGACGAACCCGCACCTTCGGCGCCCCGTCCCGTCGCCCAGCTCGCCGCCCCCGTCGCGGCTCCCGCCTCCGCCCCGGCTCCCGCCGCCGCCAAACCCGCCGCCGGCGGTGCCGGCGACGTCCCCAGCCCCCTCGCCGGCAAGGTCGTCTCCATCGACGTCCAAATCGGGCAGACTGTCGCCGAAGGCGCCCAGGTCGCCACCGTCGAGGCCATGAAGATGAATACCTTCATCTATGCGCCCAAGGCCGGCACCGTCGCCGCCATCCTGGTCAACCCGGGCGATGGAGTCGAGGAGGGTGCCCCCCTCCTGCGTCTCTCCTAATCGCTCGAACCCGTGGCCCGGCGGCCCTCTGCCCGCCGCCGGGCTCCTCCTCCCCGAACCTCTCCCCGCTTTACTCATGAGCTCCCAGGCCGCACTTTCACCCGCTCTCCTTCACGCCATCATCGCCGCCTCCATTCACGCCGCCTACGGCTCCCGGCTTCGCATCATCTGCATAGGCCCCCTCATCGACGCGGACTGGGCGCGCGAAGGCCGTCGCGATATTTTCATGTCCCACCGTTTTCGCTAAAACGCATCCCGGAAGCATCCCCTACCCATGCCGCTCCTCCTCGCTTTCCTCCCCGCCCAGCCCTCCCTGTCCGAAAGCATCGCGTTTCAGCTCAACGGCCTGATCGTCGTCTTCATCGCCCTCGGCTCCATCTGGGGCCTGCTGGAGTGCATGGGTTGGATTTTTCGACGCGCCGCAGCCGCCAAAATAACCGCCGCCGCTTCCACCGCCGCTTCCACCCCAGTCCCCACCCCCGCTCCCGCACCCGCTGAAGACGCCGGCCGGCTCATCGCCATCATCTCCGCCGCCATTCACGTCACCCTCGCCGGCCGCAGTCACCGCATCGTGTCCGTCACCCACTCCGCCGAACACCAGGACTGGTCCCGCGAAGGTCGCCGCCAGATTTTCTCCTCCCACAAGGTTCGTTAACCCCCCAGCCCACCCACCATGTTCTCGGGCCTGCTCGATTTTTTCCAAACCACCGGCTTCGGACTCGTCACCTGGCAAATGGTCATCATGTGGGCCGTCGTCGGAGTCATGCTCTGGCTTGCCGTCGCCAAACGCTTCGAGCCCCTCCTGCTCGTCCCCATCGCCTTCGGCGCCCTCCTCGCCAACCTGCCCACCCGCGGCGTCATCACCTCCGAACTCCAGCCCGACGGCACCTACCAGTCCGCCACCTTCACCCTCGAAACCCGCGTCGTCCCCCACGTCGAAACCGCCGCCTCCGTCCCCGCCCCCGCGAGCGC
>CAZOGV010000168.1:0-5982 GCA_964579225.1 uncultured Akkermansia sp.
CCAGCTTCTTTCAATAGTTTCGGATATGCCTTGGAGAGTAAGTCACCATCCAAATTTCCAGTCTGGAATGTATATCTATGATTTCGTTCGTAAGTACCTGTCAATATACTAGCTCGGCTTGCTGCACAAATAGGCGTTGTCGAGAAGGCATTTTTATAAATAGTCCCTCTCTTAGCTAAAAGATCCAAATTCGGAGTTTTTACAAATTTATGGCCTAAATAACTAAGAGCATCTGCTTTATGGTCGTCGGTGAGTATAAAAACTATATTTGGCTTAATATTTCCCTTCACAATGAAGGAATGACTAAGCCCAAAAAAAATTAAAAATAAAAAATTTAATTTAAGCTTAGTCATTCTTCAAGTTTTGATTTTGTAAAAAATTTCTAAATATACAAGCAAAATAAACGATAGCATATAAAATTAAAATGGAGCATATCTTACATACGCAGCTAACTGATGCATAATACCATATTTAAATACATAATTATGTCTAAAAACATTTACAGCCCTTTTAGTAGTAGGTAATATGGGGCTGGAGTTGATTGATATGCTGTATCTATCATTTCTAGCAGCACTAATGCGACCAGTTTCTCCTGGAATGATAGATTGAAACATATATATCTCCCTAAAACTTGGTAAAGCTTCTCGCTGATCTACATAAGCATCTATGATATGATAACTTAATAATGCCTTTAATTTTGCTATTGGAATTTGATTCATACCTCTACCAGTGGCACCAGTCAAATCCCTATTGATTTTTCCAACAGCAGTTCCTATCCATGCGCTATTATTTAGCAATAAATAGGTTCTTTTTGGATTGGTTGATTGGAATTCTGCTTGCATTCCTGCAAGAACAATTGCCTTGTTCAAGCTGTCAAATTTTCCAGTATTTGCTAGAGTGCCAGCAGGAGTATTTTGAGTTTGCAGCCAATCCCAAACTGTTTGGTCTTTGAAATTGACAATTTCTACCTTTTCCGGAGTAAATTCTGGGACTGTCTGTAATTCTAAGTCACAACTTGCTACTATCATAACAACTAAAAGTATATATATTAATTTTTTCATTTTTAAATCTTTTAATTTGAATTAATTATAACCGGGGTTCTGTTTCAATTTAGGATTATCTATCAAATGGTTTTGAAAAATTGGCCAAAGAATTGTTTCTTCAGTTAAAGGTTTCTCAGGTTTTAGTACTTTTAGTGCTTTGCCTGTTCTTACCAAATCCCACCACCTTTTTCCTTCAGCAAATTGTTCATACCTTTTTTCCTGTAAAATGAAATCTTCTGTTTGCTCCTTAGTTTTAAAATCTGTATCCTTCACTTGAGGTAATAATCTTGCAGCTCGAACTCTATTACACAAAGCTATTGCTCCTTTGATATTGTTTAAATTGTTCTCAACTTCTGCCATATTGTATAACAAGCCAGCATATCTATAAATGTGAATATCACAATCATCAATGGCGTTATTCAAATTTGTTTTGTTGTACTTTGCAATTCTTCCCTCTCCAACAGCTAAGTTATTTTGTTCCTTAGACTCAAAAAATCTGAAATCACCATAAAAAGGTTTACCAGTTGCATCCACTTGCAATGGTTTTACTGTTCCAAATTTAGTTGACCATGAAAGAGAGTCAAGAGGAAAATCATTTATCCACTCTTGTTCAATTCCTGCACTCATATAAAATGCAGGTACACCACCAAAAAAGTTACCAAAAATACCGCTTCTTTCAGCATCTTCTAACAAACTATACTTGATGCTAAAAATCAATTCTGGCCCTCTCATGAATTTGGTCTGTACACCAGAATTATTCGGAACACCGTTAGTAATAGGCGTATTCCAAAATAACTCATTCCATGCTGCCCGAGTAGTAACTAAAGAATAGTTTTTTGTAGCTTCTACTTTACCAAAAGCAACTTTGGCTTTTGCCCAATCTTTTAACCACATATATACCTCACCTTGCAGTATAAGTGCTGAGTTTTTGGTAGCCCTGAATTGATTTCTTCCTGCTGGTATCAATTGCTCTGCTTTTATCATATCAGGAATGATCACTTTCTCATATATATCTTGAGGTGTTGACCGTTCTTTAAATGCTGTTTCTGGATTAAAACTAATAATTGGTTCTGTTTGAAGCGGAACTCCTCCAAAAACCCTAACTAAGTCAAAATAAGCAAACGCTCTTAAAAAGTGTGCTTCTCCAAGAAGGGCTTGACTTGCACCTTGGATTTTAGGAATAGCTGAAATAGCATTATTTGCTCTGGAAATCATTTGATAGTTTGATGTCCAACTCGCTCCACCCCAGTTAGGGCTGATTGTATTAGTGACCATAGAAAAGTTATCACCAGCTGAAGTTGGTGTAGGGCCTACATTGTCAGACCTAAATTCACCATAATTGAAATTGCGTGCAGACCCATAAGCCCTTTGCATAGCATCGTAAATTGATGCAACACCAGTAATGGCGTCACTATTGTTTTTCCAAAAATTATTTTCACCAATTTGGCTGAATGGAGTCTGTTCTAGTTGATCTTCACATGCTGAAAAACAAAGCACCACAGCAAGCATTATATTTAAATATACTATTTTTTTCATTAAAATAAATTTAGTTAGATTTTTACAATTAAGCCCAAAATGACTTCTCTAAAGCTTGGATATCTTAGCCTATCTAGTCCTGCAGTGATCGGATTACCTCGATTACCCAATTCTGGATTAAAGCCAGAATAGTTTGTAAAAGTAGCCAGATTATTTACTGAGGCATTTAGAGAAATATCATCGAAAATTTTTGTTGATTTGACCGCTCTAGCAGGAATTCTATACTGCATTCTGATATTCCTAACCTTGATATAGTCTCCATTGTCAACGTATAAAGAGTTAGCAAGTCTATTCCAAGTCCTAGCTCTATCAAAACTAGGATAAATGGCAACATCTCCTTGTTTAACCCATGCTCCGTTAATTCTTGCCGGGCTTGGAGTTTCTCCAGCACTACTCAAATCATCTCTTTCTGCGTCGTAAGCACGGAATATATCAGCTCCAAAACTATAATCTAATAGTACCGAAAGTTCTAAAGCTTTATATCTGAAACTATTATTCCAGCCTCCAAAAATATTTGCTTGACCATTACCCAAAATCGTTCTGTCATTTACTCCATCAATCAAAAAATCCCCATTTAGATCTTTCCAAATGATATCTCCACCTCTTAATACTGATGAACCAAACATTAGTCTTTTTATTTCTCCTGTATAATCAGCTCCATTGAGTTGATATTTAGAAAAAACTCCTGCATCATCAAAAATGGGTGTTAATTGTACACCATTAGGAGAAAACGCATTGGACTGGTCATATGCAAAAATACCATTATTGATATATCCAAATATATTGCCTAATGGTTTACCTACTTCTACTTTATAACTAATGGGCGGTCCACCAGCTCCACTATTGCTACCGACACCTTGTTCGAAGCCATTAGGATTTGCTAATTCAGTCACTTTATTGCTAAAAAATGTAATATTTGGACTTGATGTCCATGAAAAATCCTTGGTTCTGATTGGTGTGAAATTCAAAGAGATGTCTACCCCTTGATTTCTTATTGAACCAATGTTTTGAGTAATATTGGTAAAACCTGTTTCAGCTGGAACAGGTACATCATACAATAAATCTTTAGTATCTTTACTCCAAACATCTATAGAAGCATCTATTTTTCCTTTGAATAAAGCAAAATCTATGGCGTAATTTGTAGAGACCGTACTTTCCCATCCTAAATTTGGATTTTCTAATTGGAATGGTGCTACACCATTGATACCGTTATAAAAACTTCCTGGTCTTAATAAATATTGTGAGCGGTAATCACCAATTCTTTCATTGCCAACAGTACCAAATCCTGCTCTTAATAATACATTCGAAACAATATGATCAATCTTTTTCATAAATGGCTCATTACTCAATTTCCAGCCTACTGAGAGTGAAGGGAAATAACCATACCTATTATCTCTACCAAATCTAGAGGAACCATCCCTTCTTATCAATCCATTGACCAAATATCTATTTTTGTAATCATAACTTATGTTACCAAATAGACCAGATAGTGAGTTAGCTGACTTACCGGTATTCGTTTGACCTAGGTTAAACTCTTTAACATTATTAAATGTCTCTACATTATCACTAAGAAAAGATGTTGCCGAAAATCTATAGGTCTCTGTATCCCATTTTTGAAAAGTATAACCAAATACACTATTAAAATTATGGGTCTTATTAAATGATTTTTTTAGATAAACCAAATTTTCAACCTGATAGTCAATATCTAAACTGCCTGATTCTCTTCCGGTTGGGTCTCTTCTATTTTGTGGTTTTGTGATAGATGGGGCAAAGTTATTTTCTTTTCTCAAACCAAAATTGCCTCCAAAATTTACTTTATAAGTTAACCATGAAAGTGGCTTAAATTCCATATAATTGAATGTTTGTACTCGATAAATATTGTTGTCATTGACAGTAAACAGAGCATTAGCTAAAGGATTTGCTCTTGCTGCTATCTCCGGTGTGTAGCTACCATCCGGTTCAAATAATGGATAATATGGTATTCTTTCGACCATTTGTTGGAAGACAGCAACTTCGCTCAATCCATTCCTTTTTTCTCTACTCAATCCAAGTCTAGTACCTGCTTTAAGCTTTTTACTAAAATCAGAATCTAATTTAAGTGTTGTGTTTAATCTTTGGTATCCGCTGTTGAGTACGATCCCATCGATATTTGTAAAACTTGTGTTCCAATAATACTTCACATTACCATTTACTCCACTCAATCCTACGTTTGTTACATTTCTGATGCCTGTTTCTGTGAGTAATTTCAATAGATCATGACTATTGTCAAATATTACATTTAGTGAATCAGCAGGCAAGGTACTGCGATTGGCTCGAATACCTTCGTAGTACAACCTTTCTTTCGTATTAGCCAATGGCACTCCGCTATTTAAATTACTAAAAGTAGTATTATGGTTAATCTCCAACTTAGGCTTACCTGCTTGCCCGCTTTTTGTAGTAATCATGACCACACCATTTGCAGCTCTTGAGCCATAAATTGCCGCGGTTGACCCGTCTTTTAATATCTCAAGTGAAGCAATATCAGAAGGATTTATATTATTGATATCATTCAATTGCTGTCCATCAACGATATATAGAGGCGAGTTTCCAGCAGACAAGGTAGAAACACCTCTTATCTGGATATCAAAACCTTCACCAGGACCACCATTGTTGGCAATCTGAACTCCAGCTGTTCGACCTTGCATTGCATCAAATGTACTTACAGGAGTCACCTGGGCCAATTGCTCTGCTTTTAGTGTAGTAACAGCTCCCAATACATTTTCTCTTTTGGTAGGTAAATATCCTACTACCACAACTTCCTCAAGCAGCGTCTGTGAATTTGCTAAAATTATGGTCACATTGCTTTTACCATTTAAAGCTTCTGTTTTGGTTTCAAAACTTAAAGAACTTATAATTAAGCTTGAGGCCAATGATTTTACATTAATACTAAATTTACCATCCAAATCTGTTACAACGCCATTATTGGTACCTACTTCGACTATGGTAGCTCCAATAATTGGGTCACCATTTTCTTCTGTTACCAGCCCTGTTACAGTTTGTGCAGACACCAGTAACACATTAAACAATAAGAAAGCTAGCAAGAATTGCCGCTTTACGAATACTTTACCAAAATCTATTTTTGGCAAAATTGTAATTCTCAACTTTTCAAACATGTTTTAACGATTTTTATATTATAAAATTTGTAGCTTTTCAAAAAGTGTCTGGCAAATGTATTTCAGTTATATTAACCAACTATTATGTACTCTTTGGGTCAAAATTATGAATTAAACCATTTGTTCTAGCGGGCAAAATATTAATCGACAAATTTCAAAATGTTGAAGGAGAAAAAAATTTTAATTAAGGGTGAAAATCGTATTTTATTTTTAACAAAAGAAATAATAACTGATTATCAATTACTTATAAA
>CAZOGV010000169.1:0-5907 GCA_964579225.1 uncultured Akkermansia sp.
GGGGGGATTTTTTCGGATGCAGGCGGGACGCCTGCGCTACTTCAGAAATTCATGATCGAGGCGTAGGCGCTGCGGTCGGCGTAGGAGACGAATTCGTTCCATTCGTCCATGCCGAGGGCGCCGTCGCCGTCCATGTCGGCGAGGGCTTCGTCGTAGTGGAAGGCGGAGTTCCCGGTCACGGTGATGGTCTTGCCGATCAGGGAGCCGAAGACGTTTCCGGAGTTGCCGCCGCCGTGCATGGAGATGTTGGCGTTGGGGGCGTAGACCACGGCGCTGAGCACGCCGTTGCCGTTGATGGTAATGCTTTGGGCGATGGGATTGGTTTGGGGGCGGGTTCCCCAGAGCTTGAAGTTCTCGGGCTTGCCGTTGTAGGCCACGCCACTGCCAGCGATGGAGACGTCCGCCTGGGTGAAGATTTCCAGGCTGGGCGTGACGGTGACGGTGGTGCGGCGACCGGGCCGGCGGCAGAGGAGGAGGGCTCCGAGGCCGGCGGCGAGCAGAAGGCCGTAGTAGGAGGGCTCGGGCACGGGCTGCCCGTAGGCGTTCATGAGCGGCAGGAAGTCGGTGTAGAGCGTGTCGCCGACGCTGGTGTTGTTGGCGATCTTGGGCAGACCGTAAACGTCTTGGTTGATGGAGTTGTTTTGCGTGGCGGTGAAGGCGAGCCAGCGCATGAAGGTCTCGGGGCCGATGGTGAAGTTTTTGTCGAGCTGGGCGAGGGCCGCGTTGATATCGATCAGCGGGATGGCGAAGCTGATGAGCGCGTCGATGTCGTCCGGATTTTTGCCGTCTTGCGTGCCCCAGCCGGGGTAATGGGCGGCGACGTTGGCGGGGGTGAGCTCGATGTTGCTGAAGTTGTCGGCGGTGAAGGCGAGGGCGTTGCCGACGCCGGCGGCGGTGGGGTAGAAGGCGCTGGTGAGCGTGGTGGTGCTGGGCGATACGTTGGCGCCGGTGCCGGTGCCTTGGAAGACGAGGCCGGTCTGGTTGTTTTGCAGGCTGGGGCCCATGAACAGGTCGATGACGCCGTCGTTGTTACCGTCGATACCGACGCGGATGTTCACGAGGTTGCCGGTGGTCTTGAATTCGTTGAGCGCGATGCGAAAACCGATGTGCTCGACGCCGTTGATGGTGCCGAAGTTCACGAGGAAGCCGGAGTTCACCTGGCCGCCGGATACGCTGGCGATGAAGTCGGAATCGTATTGGCCGGTTTGTTGATCGTTGAGCGGGTCGATCATGTAGCCATCCGGGCTGGTCTGCGCGCCGCCGGACATGCCGAGCATGGGCTTCCAGGTGTCGTAAATCCAACCGCCCGCTCCGTTGCTCACGCGCGCGGCACCATCGATATCGAGCGTGGTTTGGGCGCACAAAAAGGTCGCCGGTAAAAACGCCAGGAGCAGTCCGACCAAGGGCCGTGAGAAATGGTCCGTATGCTTCATGACTGAAAATTCACAACTTACAGGTCCTTGTTCCATCGTGCAGATGGGCCGGGTAGGAACGGGCCTACTTGAAAGGGTGGCCCGGTTGCGGTGCGGAGGTTGCGCTACAGAGGTGGGCGGCCTATGCGATGGTCATGGAGCCTACGCAGAATAACGGAGCGCCCGCCGCGCGCGAAACAAGGTCGGTCGAGCCGGATAAGGCGGATGCGCGCGTGCCGGTGACGGTGTTTTGCGGATTTCTGGGCGCGGGCAAAACGACCTTGTTGCGGCATCTGCTCGCCCAAGCGGCGACGGGAGGGCCGGACGGCGCGGCGGCGCGTTGGGCGGCGGTGGTCAACGATGTGGCGGCGGTGAACATCGACGGCGCGGTGGTGGGGGCCGAGCAGGCCTCGCTGGCGGGAGCGCCGGGGGCGGCGGAGATCGTGGAGCTGGGCAACGGCTGCGTGTGCTGCTCCGGCGCGGACGATCTGGGCGAGGCCATCGCGCGGCTGGCTTTGGACGGACGCTTCGAGCACATCTGGGTCGAGACCAGCGGCGTCGCCGATCCGCGCGGCGTGGCCACGCTGTTCACGCGCAAGAATCCCTTTGGCCGCGCGCTATCCGATCACGCGCGGCTGCATGCGTTGGTGACGGTGATCGACGTGGTCGCGCTGGCAGGTTCCGCCGCCGAGGCGGCGGAACCTGCCAGCGCGAAAATCCCAAATCCCAAAGAACCAAATCCCAAAACGGAGGAGGCGGCGAGGCGCACGCCGACGTGCGGCGGGGAGCGGCCGGTGTTTGAGTTGATGCTGGAGCAGATCGAGTGCGCGGATTTGGTGGTGCTGAACCAGTGCGACCGCGCGACGGATGAGGGCGACGAGATCGCGCGCGCGGAGGCCTTGGTCGTCGGGTTAAACACGCGCGCCGAGTTGTTGCGCACCGAGCGCGGCCAGGTGGCGGCGGAGGTGTTTTTGGGGCGGGCGCGTTTCGATACGGCGGCGACGCTCGCGGCGGCGCGCTGGATTCGGGAACTGAACGCCGTGGCCGCGTCGCCGGTGGTCGCGGGCGGTCTGGTTCGCCGGGCGGCTCCGGCGGGGGAGCCGTATCATGAAATCAAATACGGCATCGGCTCCTTCGTGTTTCGCGCGCGCGCGCCGTTCGACGCGGACGCGTTGTCGCGGGTGTTTGCGGAGGGTTTGCCCGGGGTGCTGCGGGCGAAGGGCTTTTTTTGGACGACGCGCTCGCCGGACGAGATGGGCTTCGTGTCGGTGGCGGGCGGCGTGGTGCGTTGGGAGACCTTGAGCGTGTGGTGGGCGGCGCGCATCGAGTCGGGCCGCGCGCGGATGGAGGATAGGCCGCCGAGCGTGATCGCAAACTGGGTGGAGCCGCATGGGGATCGCCGGCAGGAGATCGTGCTGATCGGCGTGCACCTCGACGAGGCGGCGCTCACGGAGGTGTTGGAGAGGTGCCTGAGGAGGGAGTGAGTGAAAGGGAGTGAGGGGGAACGGAGCGGCGGAAACGGAGCGGCGGGCCCGGCGGTCCCGCCCTACCTGCGGAATCATCCCTCATTCCCTTTCACTCGTTCCCTCACTCCCCCGGCGCGAGCGCCGGTTACGCTTTGGCGCCGTAGCGGCGGGTGAGGTCGGCGTAGGGGAAGCGGCGGCCGGGGCAGACGGTGTGGTTGCGGTCCACCCAGCGATGCACGGTCACCTGCGGAACGCGGTTGCCCGGCAGGCCGCCGCCGGTGCGGAAGTGCTGCAGCAGGGCGTGGAGCGAGGCGAGTTGGCGCGCGCCGGGCGTGCGTTTCTCGAAGTTGCCGACGAGGCAGATGCCGATGCCGTGCTGGTTCATGGCGGCGTTGCGCACGTGTCCGCCGAAGAGTTGTTGGTCCCAACGGGAGCCGACCTCGATCTGGCCATCGCCGGAGTCGCGGCCGTTGCCGATGACAAAGTGGTAGGCGAGGCCGTTCTCCATGCCACGACGGCGGTGGCCGCTGTCGTAGGATTTAGCGTTTCCGGCCTCGATGCCGCTGTGGTGGATGACGAGGTGAGTCCAGCGGCCGGGCGTGATGCGCAGGCCGCGCGAGGCGGCGAGCACGGGCGCGAGCACGTTGGAGGTCGGCGTGGGTGCGGAGGCGGCCGATGCTGACGCGGAGGAGCCGCCGGGCGCGGGGGGGATGCGCAGCTTTTGGCCGACCATGATGCGATCGGAGCTCAGGCGATTGGTGGTGCGTATCGCCGCCACGGATACGCCGTGGGCGCGGGCGATGCCGGAGAGGGTATCTCCTTTTTTGACGGTGTAGGCGCGCTCGGCGTTTTGCGCGAGGAGGGCCGGGGTCAGGAGGGCGAGGCCGAAAAAGCCGGCGGCGCGGAGCAAAAAATCGCGTCGCGGAAGAGAGGGCAAATTCGGTCGCTCGTCCGGCACGTGTTTTATACGCACACGAAGCGGCGGGTGATGCAACCCTCCTTCGCCGGAGGCTTCCCCGACGGGTCGGGGTAAACACCGGGGCGTGGCCCCGGCTTCCTCGGGGCTGGGCCACTGGGAGCGCCGGCATCTTGCCGGCTGCGGGGTCCGAAAGCCGGCAGGATGCCGGCGCTCCCGGTGACGGAGTTCGGACCCAAGGCCTACTTTAATCCAGGCACGGCTCGTATTCGGCGATGCGCGCCTTGAGCCAGCGTTTGATGTCGTTGGGGTCCATCGTGTGGAGCTTGGGCAACGTGTCGCGGAGTTCCTTTTCCAAGGCCGACAGGGCGCCTTCGGCGGCGACAAACTTCATGATCTGCGGGTGGCTGGTGGCCTGGTGCGACTCGGTGTGGTGGCGCAGTTCTTCGTAGAGTTTTTCGCCGGGTTTCAGGCCGGTGAAGGTGATCTCGATATCGACGTCGGGCTGGAAACCGGAGAGGCGGATCATCTGGCGGGCGAGGTCGGCGATCTTCATCGGCCGGCCCATATCGAGCACGAAAATCTCGCCGCCCTGGCCGAGCAGACTGGCCTGAAGCACGAGGCCCACCGCCTCGGGGATGGTCATGAAGTAACGCGTGACGTCGGGGTGGGTGACGGTCACGGGGCCGCCGCGCGCGATTTGTTGTTTGAAGATGGGCACCACGCTGCCGGAGGAGCCGAGCACGTTGCCGAAGCGCACCGCCATGAGCCGCGTGTGGCCGGCTTTGCCGCCCACGTGGATCTGCCGGAGCAGCAGCTCGGCGAGGCGCTTGGAGGCGCCCATGACGTTGGTGGGGTTGATGGCCTTGTCGGTGGAGATGAAGACGAAGCGCTCCACCTCGTGGGCGATGGCTTCTTGCGCGAGCAGGAGGGTGCCGAGGGAGTTGTTTTTCAACGCCTCGGCGGGCTGGCGTTCCATGAGGAAAACGTGTTTGTGCGCGGCGGCGTGGAAGACGACCTGCGGCTTGTTGCGGCGGAAAATCTGCCTGAGGCGATCGCGGTCGAGGATGTCGGCGACGAGGGGCTGGATGATCGCGCCGGTGCCGGCGTTGACGAGTTCCTGCTCGATGAGGAAGAGAGCGGCCTCGGATTGTTCGAGGAGGAGCAGGCGGGTGGGTTTGCAGGCCGCGATCTGACGGCAGAGTTCGGAGCCGATGCTGCCGCCGGCTCCCGTGACCATGATGACGCGGCCGGCGACCATTTCGCGGATGCCTTCGGTGTCGAGCGAGGCGGTGTCGCGGCCGAGCAAATCCTCGACGTCCACCGGGCGGATACGGCTCACGGTGAGGCGGCCGGAGGCGAGGTCGCGCATGGAGGGCACGATGTCGGCCTTGAGGCCCTGGCTCGCCATGAGCTCGACGATTTCGCGCAGGCGTTTTTCCGGAGCGGAGGGAATGGCGAGAATGACTTGGGAAAAGTCGTAGCGTGCGCGCAGCTCGGCTACGTCGTTGATCGGGCCTTCGACCGGGATGCCGTGGACGTAGCTTCCGTGTTTGAGGCGGTCGTCGTCGAGGATGACGACCGGGGCGAGGCCGAGGGCACGGTTGCCCTTGAGCTCGCGGGCCAGATTCGCGCCGACATCGCCCGCGCCTACGATGGCCACACGGCGGAGCATGGAGGGGGAGGCGCGTTCGGAGCTTTGTCCGGCGTTTTTGCGTTCGCGGCGGATGCGCAGGGCGAGGCGAAGGGTGCAGATGGCGGCGATGGAGAGGACGAGGTCGATCAGCAGCACGCCGCGCGGCACCGCCAGGTCGCCGTTCTCCGACAAGATGGAGGCGATGTAAGACACGAGGGACGCAGCGACCATCGCCAGGGCGATGCGCAGCAGGTCGGGCAGACTGAAATACGACATCACGGTCCCGAACTGGCGCAGAAAAAGCAGGATCACCAATTTCGTGCTAAGCAGGGGCAAGAGCGCGCTGATGCGATTGCCGCGCATCATTTCGGGCACTTTGAAATCGAAGCGAAATTCCCACGCCAACCAGAACGCGATCGTGAGCAGGCCGGCGTAGATGAGTCCGGCGGCGATGTGGCGGACTTTGCGGCTATGCTG
>CAZOGV010000170.1:0-5904 GCA_964579225.1 uncultured Akkermansia sp.
GCACAACCACGTCATCGACTTCCTCGATTTCCACTTCGGCAGCTACATCTACCCCACCTTCAACATCGCCGACGCCGGCATCTGCATCGGAGTCCTTCTCTACCTCTGGCACTCCTTCAAGGAGCCGATGGACGAACCTACAAACCCCGGCAAATGAAGTTCGTCGGGCAAATGTTGCTGTGCCTTTTGCCCACCCTCGCCGAGGCGACGGTTCTAAATCTCACGGACGTTCAAGGCAGGAACATCGAGGCCGAAATCATATCGCTCGAAAACGGGCTGCTGACCATTCGCCGCGCCTCCGACGGGAAAGCATTTTCCCTTCCCATCGAACGCCTGGACGAAACGAGCCGCAAACGCGCGACCGAAGCCGCCCCTCCCCCGAAGCCAACCTCTCCCCCTCCGAAAAACAATGATGGCGTCACCGATACCCCCGACACGCCTGCACAGGTAAAACCGCAAGGACGGGTCACCCCGGTTTATCCCAAAGAACTGAGAGAACAGGGCATAACCGGTGAGGTCGTCGTCTCCTTCATCGTGGACGAAAACGGGAAAGTCACTTCCGCCGAAATTTTCCGTAGCTCGGACCCCCGCTTCAATAAAGCCGCCCTCGATGCGGTTTCCCAGTGGCGCTTCGAGCCCGCCCTGAAAGACGGCGTGCCCGTGCGGACTCGCGTCCGCGCGCCCCTTGGCTTTGCCATCCGCTAGTCGTCCTCCTGCCCTGCTCCGCCCATCGCCATGCGCCCCTCCGCTCCCGTCGCCGTCATCGATATCGGCAGCAACTCGATCAAGGTCCTCGTCGCCCATCGCCTCGCCGACGGCCGGGTCGAGCAGCTCAAAAACAAAACCCTCGATTGCCGCATCAGCGCCGGCATCTCCGCCGCCCGGCCCCGCCTCGCCGAGGAAGGCATGCAACGCGGCTTGGAAGCCATCCAGGAACTCCTCGCGCTCGCCGCGCCTTTCTCGCCCGCACGTATCCAACTTGTCGCTACAAGCGCCGTGCGTGACGCCGCCAACGGCGCCGAGTTTCGCGCCCGCGTGCTCGCCGCCACGGGCCATCCGATCCGCATCCTCTCCGGCGACGAGGAGGCCAACCTCATCGGCCTCGGCCTCACCTGCGACCCCGCCCTCGCCCACCTGCGCGATTTCCACGTCTTCGACCTCGGCGGCGGCAGCCTCGAATGCCTCACCTTCCGCGAGCGCCGCATCACCCAGGCGCTCAGCCTCCAACTCGGCTGCGTGCGCCTCACCGAAAAGTTCATCGCCGATCCCGCCGCCCCGCTCGACCAAGACCGCTGCCTCGGACTCGCGCTTTTTGTGAAACAGGAATTCCGTCGCGGCGGCTTCCGCTTCGACCTGCCCGCGCCCCCCGAGGTCGTCTTCACCGGCGGCACCGTAACCACCATCCGCGTCGTCAAGGGCGCGCGCCACGGCGTCGAGCTGGCCGACACCCCCGCGACTGTTTCCGCCACCACCGTGCACGATCTGCTAGACGAACTCGCCCCGCTCGACCTCGCCGAACGCCAAGCCATTCCCGGCATGCCCGCCGCGCGCGCCGACGTATTCCCCGCCGCGCTCATCACCGTGCTCACCGTCGCCGAAAGCGCGGGAGCGGAACGCTTCCACCACAGCCTGCACAACCTCCGCTGGGGCATCGCCGCCGAACTGCTGGGTTGAAGTGTAGGGCGGGGTCGCCGCACCCCGCCGAGTTCGAAAATGTATTCTCCGACGACGGCGGGGTGCGGCGACCCCGCCCTACATTTTCGCCGCCCCCTCCAAAGCCGCGAGCATCGCCCTAAAATCCGCCGGCAACGGCGCGCGCAGCTCCAGCGTCCGCGCCGTGATCGGGTGATGCAGTTTCAAAAACTCCGCGTGCAGCATGATGCGCGGCGGCCTCATCGGCAGCGGCGCGCTGTCCTTCCAGCCATAGATCGCGTCGCCCAAAATCGAGTGCCCGATGGACTTCATGTGAACGCGAATCTGATGCGTGCGCCCGGTCAAAATATGGCACCGCATCAAGGCCCCATACGGCGCGAAAACCTTCTCGCGCGTCCAATCCGTGCGCGCCGGTTTTCCGCCCTCGCCGGTCGTCATCTTGTGCCGATGCAGCGGATGCCGCGAAATGCTGCTCTCGATGCGCCCGCTCAACAGACGCGGCACGCCCGCCACCAACGCCAAATACTCCTTGTGCAGATGCCGCTCGGCGAACTGCTCCGAAAGCGCCCGGTGCGCCGCGTCGCTCTTCGCGACCACGATCACCCCCGTCGTTTCCTTGTCCAGACGATGCACGATGCCCGGCCGCTCCACCCCGCCGACACCAGAAAGCGTGCCCGCGCAATGCCCCAGCAACGCATGCACCAGCGTGTCGTCGCCCGTGCCCGCGCCCGGATGCACCACCATGCCGGCCGGCTTGTTCACCGCCAGCATGTGCTCGTCCTCGAAAAGAATCTCCAACGCGATGTCCGCCGCCTTCAGCACCGAGGGCACGATCTCCGCATGGGAAAACTCCACCGTGTCTCCCGGCAGCAACTCGGTCTTTTTGTCGATCGCCACGCCGTCGCGCGTCACGCGTCCCGCCTCGAAGGCCCGCACCCACGCGGTGCGCGACTGCTCGGGAAAAGCCGCGGCCAGCAACTTGTCGGCGCGCTCGCGGCGCGTGTCTTCGGGAATCGTGTAGCTCTGTATGTCGGACATGCGTGTAAAAGTCGGAACCCATCTGCATGCCCCGCCCTTCTCCCCGTTGCGACGGAAATCCCATTCAAGGAGCGGCGACACTCCTGTCGCCGATTTCCGTCCCACTCAAACTGCCGGCAACCAAATCCTAAACGTCGCGCCCTTGCCCGGCTCGTTGCACAGCGAAATTTGCCCGCCGTGCCGCCCGATGATCTGGTTGCAAATCCGCAACCCCAGCCCCTGCCCGCCCCGCTTGCTCGAACGCGGCGACTGCACGAACACCATCGCCACCTCGTCCTCGGGAAAGCCGCGCCCGTCGTCCCGAACCTCCACGATCACCCGCGCACCCTCCGTGCGCAGCGTCACCGTCACCTCGCTTGCGCCGGCTTCGAACGCGTTCTTGAAAAGATTTTGGAAAACCCGGTGCAGCTCGTAGCGATCTCCCGCCACGCGCGCCAGACTCGTGCCCTCCTCGCTCGAACCCGCCGGCCCCGTGCGCGGCCCCGTGATGCGCAGATTCGGACTGTTGAAAAACAGCACCGCCTTCACGTGCTCCACCTCCGCCTGCAAATCCAGCGTCTCGCGCGCCTGCGTCTTGCCGTCGTTGTAACGACAGGTGTGCGCCAGATGCATCAGGTAGTTCGAGGTGTGCTCCAGCTTCTTCGCGATCGCGTCGATCGGCTGAGCCTGCGCGCCCAGCGAATCCTTCAAAGTCGCCGTCTCCTGGATCAGCCGCGCCGTGTAGCCCAGCGTCGAGAACAACGCGTTCTTCAAATCATGCACCATCGACGCCGACGCCTCGCCATACCCGGCCAGCGAATCCTTCGCCTCCAACTCGCGTTGCAGAAGCCCGATCACGCCCTCCATCTCCCGGATAACCGCCGAGCGCCCGCGCCGCCGCGTCGCCATCTCCACCTCGTGATGCGCCAACGCCACCAAATCCGGCGAATCGAAGGGCACCTGCAGACATTGGTCGCCGATCACCTTCACCGCGCGCCCCGCGCCCAACACCATCACCGACATCTCCGGATCGGCCGCCCGCAACTCCTTCACCACCGCCCGCACCCGCTCGCTCGCCTCGCGCAGATCGAGCAAGGCCAGCGCGAAGCGCTTCGTTTTCATCTGCTCGCACGCCTCCGCGACCGCTTTCACGAGCACCACTTCAAATTCCTCCTCCAGCCGCTGGTCCACCCGGCCGCGCGTCGCGCCATCCGTCGCCACCACCAACACCGTCGCCAACGCACCCGCCTCGCCCGTCTGAGGACGCGCCAACACAAACGGATTTTCGCTGTCCGAACCAAACGCGACCTCGTCGCGCGACCCCGTTTTAAAAACGCCGGCGCCGCTCATCGATCACACCTCGCCGCAGATACAAAAAACCGCGCACGGGACGAGTTGACCGTCACCTCGCGCCAGCCATCCATGACTCTCATGATTGCGGCAAACGACATAGTAGAGAACGTCCTAAACACTCTTCATGCCCCGCTGTGTCAACGCACCCCATGAACCGATTTACACTTTCAACGGATTTTATGACTGAAACTTTACTCGTCCTCCTCGGCATCGTCCTCGGCGCCACCTTCGCCTGGCTCACCCTCCATGGTCGCGCCGGCGCCACGCGCGAACGCCTGCAAGCCCGCGAAGCCGACATCGCCCGCCTGCAAACCGACCTCTCCGAGACCCGCCGCCAGCTCGAAGCCGACCGCGCCGCCCTCGCCGACGCCCGCACCGCCCTCGCCACCGAACGCGCCGCCTCCGGCGAGAAAATCGCCGCCCTCACCCAAGCGCACGAACGCTCCGTCAACGAATTCAAGGCCCTCTCCGCCGCCGCCCTCCAGGCCAACAACGCCGCCTTCCTCGACCTCGCCAAACAAACCCTCGGCGAGACCCGCCAACTCGCCGACGGCGACCTCGAAAAACGCCAGCAAGCCATCGAGTCCCTCGTCAAACCCATCCGGGAATCCCTCACCCAGGTGGAGGCCAAGATCACCGCCTTCGACAAAACCCGCGCCGAATCCGCTTCCGCCCTCGCCCAGCAACTCCAGACCCTCGCGCAAAGCCAGCTCACCCTGCAAAACGAGACCGCCCGCCTCTCCACCGCGCTCCGCTCCACCACCACCGCTGGCACCTGGGGCGAGCTCCAACTCCGCCGCGTCGTCGAACTCGCCGGCATGAGCGCCCACTGCGACTTCACCGAACAGACCTCCATAACCACCGAAGATCGCTCCCGCCTCCGCCCCGACCTCGTCGTCCGCCTCCCCGGCGGCCAGCAGATCGTCGTGGACGCCAAAGCCCCCAACGAGGCCTACCGCGACGCCGCCACCGCGCCCGACGAAGCCACCCGCGCCGCCAAGCTCCTCGAACACGCCGCCAAAGTCTCCGGCCACGTCAACGCCCTCGGCGCCAAAGCCTATTGGGAACAGTTCCAACCCTCGCCCGAGTTCGTCGTCCTCTTCCTCCCCGGCGACCAGTTCCTCGCCGGCGCGCTCTCCGCCGACCCCGATCTGCTCGAACGCGCCATCACCAAAAAAGTTCTCCTCGCCACCCCCGCCACCCTCATCGCTCTACTCAAAGCCGCGTCCTACGGCTGGCGCCAAGAGACCGCCGCTAAAAACGCCGAGGAAATCACCGCCCAAGCCCGCGAGCTCTACGATCGCGTGACCGGCTTCACCGACCACCTCGGCAAAATCGGCCCCGCCCTCGACAGCGCCGCCAAGGCCTACAACGCCGCCATCGCCTCCCTCGAAACCCGCGTCCTCCCCCAAGGCCGCCGCCTCGAAGAACTCGGCGCCAAGGGCAACAAAACCCTCCCCACCACCCTCCCCGCCGCCGACCAAGCCCCGCGCGACCTCGCCAAACGCGCCTGATTATCGCCGTTTCCCTTATATCAGGTCCCTAAACCACACGCTGTAGTTTTATAAAACCGGACTCCCCAAAAGCGACGCACACGATGTGCCCCCAAATACAATTCACCTCAGTAGGGGCGCGGCTCTCCACGCCCGCAATTCCCCCAACATGATCGAATAGAGCCTCTGCCCCGCCCAACCCTCCAATCAAGGTGGCACGCGTTGACCCAACGCGTCGCGGCGCAGCCGCTCCGAACAACACATCACAGCCCATGCACTCCTTCTCGGTAGTCCGCAACGATTGATTCCACAGGGAGATTACCTTGTCTGCATTTCGATGTTCCATCTCAACGGAAAGGAAGAGTTTAAGTGCGTGCTTTCAAATCAA
>CAZOGV010000171.1:0-5855 GCA_964579225.1 uncultured Akkermansia sp.
AGGCCAACTGGAAGATTTTGCTCGATCGCGTGATCACCGGCGAACTCGACGGCGCGCACATGCTCGCCGGTCAGCCCATCGCCGCCACCATCGGCTACGGCACCAAGGCCCACGTGATCACCGCCTTCAGCATGGATCTGAACGGCAACGGCATCACCCTCTCCAACGAAATCTGGGAAAAGATGAAGGCCGCCTCGCCCGAACTGCGCGCCACGCCCGCGCCCTTCCCCCTGAAAGCCGACTACCTCAAGCCCGTCGTGCAGGACATGAAGAACGCCGGCTCGCCCATGAAAATGGGCATGGTGTTCCCCGTATCCACCCACAACTACGAGCTGCGCTACTGGCTCGCCGCCGGCGGCATCAAACCCGGCTTCTACTCCGGCGGCGACACCACCGGCACCACCGACGCCGACGTGCTCATCTCCGTCACCCCGCCGCCCCAGATGCCCGCCACCCTCGCGCAGGGCACCATCCACGGCTACTGCGTCGGCGAACCCTGGAACCAGCAGGCCGTCCTCCGCGGCATCGGCATCGCTCCCGTCACCGATTACGACATCTGGAAAAACAACCCCGAAAAAGTCTTCGGCGTCACCGCCGCCTGGGACAAGGCCAACCCCAAGACCCACGTCGCCGTCGTCAAGGCCCTCATCCGCGCCGGCCAGTGGCTCGACGCCTCCCCGGAAAATCGCGTCAAGGCCACCCAGATCCTCTCCAAGGCCGAATACGTCGGCGCCGACGCCAACGTCATCGCCAACTCCATGACCGGCACCTGGGAATACGTGAAGGGCGACAAGCGTCCGCACCCCGACTTCAACGTCTTCTTCCGTTACCACGCCACGTATCCGTTTTTCTCCGACGCCGTCTGGTATCTCACCCAGATGCGCCGCTGGGGCCAGATCGACGAGCCCAAGACCGACGCCTGGTATGACTCCACCGCGCGCGAGATCTACAAGCCCGCCATCTACCTCGAGGCTGCCAAGGCCCTGATCGCCGACGGTGTCATCACCGCCGCCGACATCCCCGAGACCGACGGCTACAAGCCCGCCGATTCCGGCTTCATCGACGGCGTCACCTACGACGGCCGCAAACCCAACGACTACCTCCGCCTCTTCTCCATCGGCCTCAAAGACTAAATGTTGCACGGGCGTCTCGCCCATAATCCGTGCGCCGGGGCGTCCAGCCCCGGCGCCTACGCCATCGATCTCCATCCTTTCTCCTCATGACCGCCCTCATCAAAACCTGCGACGCCATCGGCCTCACCTGGTTCATCCCGTTCATCCGGCTTGCCCGCCGGGAGAATCCCAACGAACAGGTGCGCCAGATTTTTATCAACATCGGCGTGCCCCTGCTCGCCGTCCTGGTTTTCCTCGGCGGCTGGTCCTGGGTCGCCCGCAATGTCGAGGTGAGTTTTGGCGCCCTGCCCGGGCCGGCCGCGGTCTGGAGCGAGGCCGGAAGCTTATGGAAGGACCACGTCGCCGAACGCGAAAAAGAAAAGGTCTTCTACGTCCGTCAGGCCGAGCGCAAGGAAGCCGCGCTCGCCAAAAATCCCGACCGTGTTTGGACCGAGCGCACCTACGCCGGCCGCCCCACCTACATCGACCAGATCTTCACCAGCCTCAAAACCGTCTTCGCCGGCTTCCTCGTCGCCTCGCTCATCGCGATACCGGTTGGCATCCTCTGCGGCCTCAGTCGCGTTTTCAACGTGGCGATGGCTCCCTTCATCCAGATTTTTAAACCCGTCTCGCCCCTCGCCTGGCTGCCCATCGTCATGATTCTGGTCAGCGCGCTCTACAACCCGACCGACCCTTGGTTCGAGAAATCCTTCATCAGCTCCGCCCTCACCGTCGCGCTCTGCTCGCTCTGGCCGACCCTCATCAACACCACCCTCGGCGTCGCCCAGATCGAGCAGGACTACCTTAACGTCGCCCGCGTGCTGCGCCTCGGCTGGTGGAAAAAGATCACCAAGATCGTCATCCCCTCCGCCCTTCCGCTCATGTTTACCGGACTGCGCCTCTCGCTCGGCGTGGGTTGGATGGTGCTCATCGCCGCCGAGATGCTCGCGCAAAATCCCGGCCTTGGGAAATTCGTGTGGGACATGTTCCAGAACGGCAGCTCCCAGACCCTCGCCCAGATCATGGTCGCCGTGTTCACCATCGGTTTTGTCGGCTTCTTGCTCGATCGCGCCATGATGAGCCTCCAGCGCGCCGTCAGCTTCGACGCCAACTCCATCCGGTGAACCCTTCGCCCGCCATGTCCTTTCTCCAACTCCGCGGCGTATCCAAAAGTTACGGACGCCAGGCCATCCTATCCGACGTCAATCTCACCGTGTCCAAGGGCGAGTTCGTCGCCATCGTCGGCTACTCCGGTCAGGGCAAAACCACCCTCATGTCCCTCATCGCCGGCCTCGTGCAACCCGACGTCGGCGAGATCCTGCTGCAAGGCGCGCCCGTCACCGGTCCCAGTCCCGACCGCGGCCTGGTGTTCCAAAACTACTCCCTGCTGCCCTGGCTCACCGTCGAGGAAAACATCGCCCTCGCCGTCGAGGCCGTGTTCCCGAAGCAGACCGCCGCCGAGCGCGCCGCGCATGTCGATAAATACATCTCCATGGTGAAGCTTTCGCACGCCAAGGACCGCCGCCCTCGCCAGCTCTCCGGCGGCATGCGCCAACGCGTCTCCGTGGCCCGCACCCTCGCCATCCAGCCCAACATCCTGCTGCTCGACGAGCCGCTCTCCGCCCTCGACGCCCTTACCCGCGCGAAGCTCCAGGACGAGTTCGCCGACATCCACCGGGAGAGCGGCACCACCATCGTGCTCGTGACCAACTCGGTGGACGAGGCCCTCCTGCTCGCCGACCGCATCATCCCGCTCACTCTCGGGCCTGGGGCCACCCTCGCCGCGCCCGTCGAGGTGGACCTCCCGCGCCCGCGCGATCGCCTCGCCCTCAACCACGACGCGCGCTTCAAAGAGTTGCGCGCCGCCATCACCGGCACGCTGCTCGGCTTTGGCGCCGGACAAAAAACCACCCTCACCCGCAAACTCGTGCTCCCCGACATCCTGCCCGAGGACCTCGATCAGCCCCGCGTCAAGCGCCCCCCGCGCCGCCTCTCCGAGGAAAAGCGCGAGGTTGTATCCGTATAATAACTACGCATCACGCCGTGGAGAACGGGCATTCCTGTCCGTTTCCCTCCGGCCCACGTCATTCATAAAATGAACCGCTTACTCGACATCTCCCAGCTTCGCAAAACCTTCCCCACGCCCAAGGGCCCGCTCACCGTGGTGCAGGATTTTAACCTTACCTTCCGCAAGGGAGAGTTCATCGCCCTCATCGGCCACTCCGGTTGTGGCAAAAGCACCGTGCTCTCCATGATTGCCGGCCTCACCGACATCACCCACGGCGGCATCGTCCTCGCGGGCAAGGAAGTCACCGGCGCCGGTCCCGACCGCGGCGTGGTTTTCCAATCGCCCTGCCTCCTCCCGTGGCTGACCGCCTTCGAAAACGTCATGCTCGGCGTGGATCAGGTTTACTACACCGCGAGCAGGTCCGAGCGCCGCCAGATCGCCGAATATTACCTCACCCTCGTCGGCCTCGGCGAGGCCATGCACAAGCGCGCCTCCGAGCTCTCCCAAGGCATGCGCCAGCGCGGCGGCATCGCGCGCGCCTTCGCGCTCAACCCCAAGATGCTGCTCCTCGACGAACCCTTCGGCATGCTCGACAACCTGACCAAGATGGAACTCCAGGACGTCCTGCTCGACCTCTGGCAACGCGACCAAAAGACCGCCCTCATGGTCACGCACGACGTGGACGAGGCCCTCTACCTGGCCGACCGCGTCGTCATGATGACCGACGGCCCCGAGGCCACCGTCGGCGACATCCTCGAGGTCAAGTTCCCCCGCCCCCGCAACCGCAAGGCCCTGCTCGAAAGTCCCGAATACTACCAGGCCCGCGAATACCTCATCCACTTCCTCAACGAGCGCAGCCACCACCGCCCCGCCGCCGTGGCCGCCGCCTGAGTTTCGCCCGCCTCGAAAGCCCCGTTGGCCCGTTCCGTGAGAAACGGGATCCGCCCGCCCGCCCGAACCTCACCGCACCGCGCCGATCCGGTTCGCCGCCACCAGCCGCGTTATCCCCGCGAAAAGCGTCTCCGCAAAACTCCCCGGCCGCCCCGGGGGGATCCGTTCGATACCCGATCAGCCCGATCAGTCCGATTCCCGCCCCCCCGCACCTCGCCCCACTCCCTCCATTTATCCGTAAAAACCTCGTCATTTACGCTTAACTTTTCCGCGCCGCGCGCCTTCTCTTCCCCCCGTGGAGTTCCCTGAAACCTTCCTTCGAGCGACGCTTACCGTATCCCTCCTCACCGTGTGGGTGCTGGTCGGCCTCTTCGCCTACCTCAACCGCTACACCAAGCGCGAATACTTCACCATCTGGACGGTCTCCTGGCTCTTCTACGCCCTTTGGCTCACCCTCACCCAGCACTGGCAGTCGCCCGACATCGGCAGCATCGCCTCGATGGTCAAGCAGACCTCCGTCGCCATCTCCGCCGCCTTTCTTCTCTGGGGCACCCTGCGCTTCCTCGACATCGCCGTCCCCCAGCGCCTCTTCGGCCTCTTCATCGCCTTTCTCGTCGCGTGGACCTTCCTCATACCGCGCTTCACCACCAGCCCGCTCCAGATCCAGCTCCCCGTCTTCATCCTCATGGGCTCGGGCAGCGTCTTCGCCGGCGTCTGCTTCTACCGCCTCCGCCGCCGCCTCCCCTTCGTCGGCGCAGGCATGCTCTCCTTCGGCTTCTTCCTCTGGGGTGCCTTCCTCTCCGCCTTCCCCTTCGTCCGCGACTACCCCGAGCTCCACGCCATCAGCTACCTCGTCGCCGCCGTCCTCCAGCTCTTCATCGCCGTCAGCATGATCGTCCTCGTCCTTGAGGAGGTCCGCCACAAGACCGAGAAAGTCCTCGCCGAGATCGACCAGGTCCGCTCCGAGAAACAACAGCTCGAGTTCAAGGTCATCGGTGCCGAGGAGGAGATCCGCCGCGTTTATGACCAGGTCCGCCTCACCGAGGGCGTGCAAAAGGCCTACGAGGAGCTCCGCCGCACCCAGGCCACCGTCGTGCAACAAGAGCGCCTCCGCGCCCTCGGCCAGATGGCCAGCGGCATCGCCCACGACATCAACAACGCCCTCAGTCCCATCACCGGCTACGCCGACCTCCTCGCCCTCTCCCTCCGCGAGGCCCCCGAGGACATTCGCGTCCAGCTCCGCTACATCCAGACCTCCGCGCGCGACATCGCCAGCATCGTCGAGCGCATGAGCGATTTCTACCGCGATAGCCCCTCCCAAGAGCGCATCGAGCCCGTGGATATCAACCGCCTCGCCGATGAGGTCGTCGAGCTCAGCCGCCCCCGCTGGCGCAATCTCTCCCAACACCAGGGCGTCTCCATCCAGGTCTCCTGCGAACTCGCCACCGGCCTCCCCCTCCTCCACGCCGACCCCGCCGAGCTGCGCGAAGCCCTCATCAACCTCGTCTTCAACTCCGTGGACGCCCTCCCTCGCGGCGGCCAGATCGTCCTCGCCACCAGCGTCCTCCCTCCTCTCGCCCCCGCCACCATGCGCCGCGTCCAGGTCGAGGTCACCGACAACGGCGTCGGCATGGACGAGGCCACCCGTCAGCGCTGCCTCGAACCCTTCTTCACCACCAAGGCCCAGCGCGGCACCGGCCTCGGCCTCTCCATGATCTACGGCATGGTCCGCCGCCACGACGGCTCCATCGAGATCGAAAGCGCCCCCGGCCGCGGCACCAGCATCCGCATCATCTTACCCTGCCGCGCCGGTGCTGACGGTGGTGACCGCCGATTTCGCCGAG
>CAZOGV010000172.1:0-5818 GCA_964579225.1 uncultured Akkermansia sp.
TCGGCCTCTCATGCGCACGTAGAGAATTGCAGCGCAAAAGGCTATGGCGGCAGTGGTTGCGGATGATGGTTCTACAGCTGCGGTGCGACCCCACCAAGGAACAAAGGGAGTAAGCGCCCAAGCAAAACCAGCGGCGACTGGCGCTCCCGGCGGAAGACGCCAAGGAACAAGAAATAAAGCTAGGCAAAGCACTCCAGCTGTAATGCCTACTGAAACACGATTTATTTCTTGGCCGAGACGGGCGCTTACACCGAATACGCGAGCGCATTGACCATATACATACGGCCAGCCTTGTGGCTGCTTGTTGATATCACCTCGAAACAAAGTAAATATACCATGTTCCGCGCGGGCATACGTTGCCAGTGTAAGCGTGCCCGTATGTGCATAGGTTTGGCCAATTTGCATATAGATCTGCTCATCGAAGAAAATACGATTTGTGCGTGGCGCGATTCCCGCTAGAACCCACGCTACCAGAGCGACGACGAGGGCTGTTGCTGCCCGCTTCCGACCAATAATTGAAAGCGTTGGTCGTATAACGCCGATTGCTCCTGCAATGCCCAAGACCAAGCATGCATTTAAGCCCCAAGCAGTGGCGTGCTGAGCGATGGCGTTTTGCTGTTCTCGGTCCGAAAGTAGAACTTGGTATGCCCACAGGCCTACCAAGGTGAAAACCAGGACTGAAGCTAAGAGCCATAATCCGGCATGTTTATTGCTTGTAGCACAAGTAACCATGGTCGACGTCGGCTCGATTGGCTTGAATTCAAAATTAGTCATTCTGTTGCTCGGCTCAAAGCTGCATCACCTAATATTAAGTAGGGCACACCGCTGTCACGCCAAACCTGTAGGATAGCTTCTGGCGAATCCGGCATCGGTTTACCATGAATGTTTAAGCTTGTGTTTATTACTGCTCCAACACCGGTCAGGCGTTGTATATGCGCTAGAAGACGATACCATGGATCGTTCGTATCCTCTTGAACCATTTGGGGGCGGCAAGAGCCGTCAGGGCCGATTGCCCCGGCTAGTGATTCTCGCCCTTGGTCATTGGTTATAAAGCCCATTGTCATATGTCGATTGAAGTCGGCGGGGCCACGAAAATCAGCCAGAAGGCGACGAGCTTCACTTTCCAATATGGAAGGGCAAAAGGGCTGATACCAAACACGGCGTTTCAGACGAAGGTTTAGCGCATCGCGTGCAGGCACGCTATCCGCTCTGGCAACAATACTGCGCGCTCCGAGGGCACGTGCGCCGAGTTCCATCCGCCCCTGAGCCCACATTATAATATCGCCTGCTGCGACTAATTTGGCCGCGTATTCCGCAACGTCATCGGGGCGTGTAATTTTTTCGCCCGCCTGAAGCCGAGATTCGATCCTGAGCCCAAGATTCCCATGCCTTGGGCCGAGGAGGAAATTAGAAAACGCCTCCGGTTTGGTGCCCATTTGCTGCCGCCACGTAAATAAAGCCGCACCTAACGCAAGTCCCCCGTCGCCCATGGCTGGACAAACCATTAAACGGGATACTCCAGGCAGAAGGCGGATCAGGCGGTTGACTTTGATATTAGAAGCGACTCCTCCGGCATAAGCATACTGCCGGATACCAGTCGCTTCACTGAGTGCCTGAAAAAAGCCTGGCACAATATGCTCCAATACGGATTGGGCCGAACGACAGACTTGTTCACGGGGCATACGCCAAGCCACGTGCTCCACCTCACGGCGCATACGAGCAGGTGGAATCATGCATTTTATTACAGGTAGCCCGGTTGGTCCCGAACGCATTAACTGAAACCAAGCGGCAAACGGGTTCGGCTGACCACGAATCTCCGAGGTGAACGATGCCAAGGCCATTACCTTTCCTTCGTCTTCCAGTGCTCGCATTTGGAGCACTTCGGTCACATGTTCGAAAAATAGCCCTAGGGAAGCGGAGCCGGGCAGTTCTAATTCAGGCGTGAGAGATCCGTCCTCGGTGTTAAAGCGCCAGACCGAGCCCGAAAGACCGTCGCCAATACCATCCAGCGTTACGACGAGAGCTTCGCCACTCCAGTCCGGCCAGTAACAGGCGGAGGCCGCATGCGCCGCATGGTGTCCAACCACGCTCACACGTTTACCATCCACGGAAAGTTTTCTGGCTGCGTAACGTTTGGTCCATGCGGCAAGCAGCGAGCATGTGCCCAATTGCGTGATACGGTATTTTGCGTAACGTGTCAGTCCGTCACTCCAAGAGGGTGCATCAAGTCGACGGCGCAAGCGGTAGTATCTTTCGCGCGAAGCGGGCCAGACTCGCCCCAAGGTTTTCGCTGGATCAGAAGTTGTTATCGCAAAATGGGTGGTATCCCAAAGTGAACCCGCTTCATAATGCAAAGCCTCCAAACTTCGCTTAGGCCAGCCTATTTCTAATTTACGATTGGTAAGGCGCTCCTCATTAATGGCCATGACTACATGGCCATCGATGATTAATGCTGCCCCTGCATCATGGCCATCCCAGATACCCACTACCGCGTGGGGTTTAAGTGCACTCATAGAACGGGAATGGTCGGGCTTATGCTACGACGCCGACATAATCCGCGAATTAAAACCCAGCCCACCGTCAGCCATATACCGGGCCGAGCCAAGGAAAACTTGGAGTAACCAGCGGCACGACGCCGCTCGCGTGTTGGGACTTCCTTGATTCGAGCGCCGGCTGCCAGCGAGGCCATGACCATCTCCATTTCTATGGTGATATGGCGCGATTTTAAGTCGAGGCTCCTGAAAAGATTCGTGCGAATCGCTCTGAATCCATTTTGGCAGTCTGATAATCGGGAGCCATAGCGTAAATTCATTAAAAAAGTAATAAATGCCGAACCGGAAAGCCTGAGAAACTCATCTCCACCGCCGTGCAACTCATCTGAACCTCCTAGCATGCGTGAGCCATTCACTTGATCAGCTTCGTCATTGCGCAGCGGCGCCAGCAAGAGGGGAATGTCGATAGCGTCATGAGAGCCATCGGCATCAACAAAAACACAGTAAGGTGTCTGAACTTGGGCGACAGCCAAACGCATGGCTGCACCTTTTCCTAATCCTTGATCACAAACAAGTTGAGCTCCAGCCGCAGCTGCTCTTCTTGCGGTATCGTCTGTGGACCCTCCTTCGACAACAATCACACATTTTACGTATTGTTGGACGGCGCGAACAACTGTAGCAATGGTCGCCGCCTCGTTACGCGCAGGAATAATCGCGGTGACGTCGTCGGCGGGGACGGGGTCGAATTTGCATATATCATCTATGCTGATTTTTCCAGACCGATAAAGCCGTCGAGCACGAGCAAGAACGTAGGCTTGTTCATCTTCCGAGAAATCAAGTTGCAGTTCAGGAATTGATTGTTCACTTGCGGTCATTGTTGTAGTGACCGACGTGAAAGCACGTGAAGTTGAGGGGGGAGCTAGTTGTGGCATCGCTTCAAAATCTAAAAACATTTCCACGACTAAATCCGGTCAGGATCGGCGAGCCGGGAGGGGGGGAATTAGCTAGGTTAACATCATATGTAACGTTCCGGGTTGGTAATCTATAGACCACACTTTGCCCAATAAAAGGCCTTACGAAATGCTCCGATGTAAATGCCCGGGCCATGGATCCATAGAGGTTGACCGCTTGATTGTTCCAATTTTCCAAATAGCGGATCAAGTTCTGCGCACCGCCAGAGGATCCTGATAGATTGCTAACGCTATTTCCGGTGATTAGGCCCGCATTTATAGAAATAGATGTTTCAAGGGTCGAGGGTGTATTGGGGTTGTCGACACCAGCTACACGCTCAGTCACCACATCCCCAGAGGCCCTTGCATCATCCCAATCGTAAGACAGCACAGTAATCGCGTCAGCCATTAGCATTGAAGAGGGCAAGACGCCCGTAGAGGGATTGTGACTCGTATTAAAGTTTCCGTTTATATACAGACCGCCGTTGGTAGCAATTGAAAGGCCAGAGCCTCCGCTTGTGAGCGGAACGCTTTCTGCATTAAAAATGCGAACCGCAGCCGGTGCCGTCGCGCTTGAATTTTTAAGATTTACATAGATCAACCCATTAAAATCGGGTTCTGCGCTCAATTTTTGCTTTAGAGCTGCTACATCTAATTCAGTGACTTGTATGTTTCGGCCTTCGCGCGCATCATAAACGGCGTTAGGGCTTGCAGACGCAATCGGCGGGACGGTCTGGCCCTCGGATGTTGAGGCAGACATAAATGTAGGAGTGATATCCGCGATGACTCCTCCCGAGGATTGCTTCTCAACAGTTACGGTGCCGTCCGCATTCACAGTTACGATGATGCCGGCCCGGTTGTATGCTCGCTGCACACTGATCGAGGGATGATCCTCTCCAGTTGGAGAATTAGGGTATTCATAAGAACTGGAAAAGGCAGGAGGGGGGACAATTAATGAGCGCTTTACTCGATTGATTGCGTCAGCTTTGTCGTTATCTGTCCAAGCCGTTGGATCTAATTTCCCCGGAGGACCGAAAAGATCCGGCCTCGACTGAGCTGTCTCTAGCGCGTCAACACCGCCTAGGATACTTTCTTCTTTATTTAATAATTCGAGCTGGGCACCGGGAACTCCTGAACCAGTAAGCCCAAATGTAGGGGATGCGAATGCTGTTCCGCCAGGAAATGGAGCAGATGGGTTGTAAAAATCGATACCAGCCAGATCTTTGGATGTAGATCCATTTAGAGTGTTGCCGGTTAACAGCCGGAGTTTTGAGTTTTCATTTATAAAGAGAGTTTTTCCTGCTACAGGAGCCATGTAAGCATTGCGTCTCACATAGATGTCGCCCCCTCCAATTGTATAATCTCCGCCGGGATTTAGTTCCAAATCTCCATCGAAATAGAGACCATATTGAAATATCGTTGACTGGGATGATACCATGTAGCGCCCTATCCTATACTCAGGCAGCGCAGAATATGGACCCGATTCAGGCGGCATCACAACAACTTTTGCTTCTATATAGTCGAGTAATGCCCGCCTTGAACCGCCATTTGAGCTGTCAACTCCTGTTGTGTTTAGCAAATGCCGAACTGATCGTCGTATGCGCCAACCTTGCGCGTTGTGCCTCTCTGCGAAAGGCTGGCGAACGGTGGTGGGCACCGAGGAGTCGTCCGCTTGCCCGAGCATTCGTGCATTTTCTCCCAAAGCAGGCAACTGCGCCCCGGACATAACGGCCATCTTAACATTGAAGAACAGCCACTCCAGCTCCGAGTCCGCGATAGCTGCCATTTGCGCACGCACATCATTTCTTTGCGCCAACTTTAGTCCATGAAGGGCACTCGATAGCACTGCTGCGGCCACTAAGCTTGTAGCTGTCGCAAGAACAAGTATGGTGAAAAGAACGCCGCCGAATTGGTTGCGCCACCCTCTTACTGGAATGGGGGTCTTATTCATTTGAATAGTGATTATCGCACGATTGCTGTATTTTTGCGGAAGTTTTTGCCTAGGGATACTTTGCAGGGCGCTGCGTCGTTCTGAATAAGCAATTAAATCCTATCGGAAAAGTGATTTATATTCGCTTTGTTGCTTGATTCCGAGTGTTTTTGCTATGAACTCGGTTGTTTGTCCTGAGTTGGAGTATTTGCGAGATTAACCGTCGAATAGGATGGTTGTAGTAATAGTGGTTGTCGCCTTGGTTGTGGCCTTTGTCGTAGTGGCCTTAGTGGTTGCCTTACTCGTTGTTGCCGTAGAGGTGGATGCTGTAGTCGTCGCCTTAGTGGTCGCCTTGGTTGTGGATGCGGTAGTCGTCGCTTTGGTCGTCGCCTTGGTTGTGGCCTTGGTTGTGGCCTTGGTTGTGGCCTTGGTTGTCGCCTTGGTTG
>CAZOGV010000173.1:0-5770 GCA_964579225.1 uncultured Akkermansia sp.
AACTCCACCGTGCGCCGCTCGCCCAACAAAGCCGGGATGTCGGCCAGCGGGATGCGCTGGTGAGGCTGCGCCGAGCGCGTTTTTGCCGCGACGGCGGAGGGGCGGCCCAGATTCCGAACCTCGGCGATCAAAGGCCGGTTCCAGAGCTGGGAAAGCGCGGCCCAAAAGCCTTTTTTCCGCACTTCCCCGCGCCCGAGCGTGGTGTCCGGCAACGGGTCGATGAAAACGCGCACCGCTCCGTCGAGAATGAAGAACGCGGAGTTCCCGTAGTCGCCGGCCCGCACGACAATCTCTCCATCGGCCAGATCAAGCAGGCGGCAGTCGTTGCGCAAGAGTCCCCGCAAGGGAAGATTGGGCGGAAACGCGGTCGGATCGAGCTCGTTAAAAGGCGCGGCGGCGAGCAAAGCATCGATGGCGCTTTCGTCGATATTATCCCCGAAGGGCACGTCCCACCGGGCAGGCCGTTCCACGGCGGAGAAGGCGGCAACCGCACCGGTCGGGTTTGGCGATGGCAAAGGGGAGGCGCTGGCAGAAGGAGTGGCCATTAAGCAAAACGAAACGAAGCGCCCGCTGTCCGGTCGAGACAGCGCGCCGGGACGGTTTACGTGGCGAGGAGGGTTAGAGCGAGTGGGCTTTGCCTCGGTAATCGGCCGGGGCTGGGATGAGGGCGTCGAGCGCGGCGAGGGCCGCCCCGTCGTGGGTATCGGCAAATTTGCGTCCGAGAGCGGCGACTTTATCGGCGGCGGCGACGAGTTCCGGTCCGTTGTTGAGGGAGAGCTTCACTGCTTGGGCGAGCTCGACGATCTCCCCGACCTCGGGTGTGGCCGCCTTGCCCTGGATCTCGGCCAGCCGGGTACGCACGGCGGCGGCGCGGCGCGCGAGCGTGATGGCGTAGGGGCCCCGCTCGGTGGCGAGGGCGGTGCCGCGGAGGGAGTGCTCAAGGTCGAGAATGGTACCCACCACAAACATCACCCGCTTGCGCTCGGGCGTGTTGTCGGCGTTGCCCTTACCGTCGGTGCGGAGGAAGTTGTGCCGCACTTCGCCGTGCAGCCAGGAAACCAGCTCGAAGTCGGGGCTGCCCGCCGGATGGCCACCGACGTTGACCAGCTTTTCGTTCGGCACGAGGTGACACTCGAAACAGTTCGATGCGACGGCGTAGAGGTTTCGGGGATTGAGCATGCCGGCGGCGACCGATTTGGCCAAGCGCTCCTCGCGGTGGGCGGCGGGCTCGGCCTCCTTCGTTTTATGGCTGCCGTAGTCGTTGTGAACGTTGACCCAGTCCTTCGCCTCACCATGGCAAGATTCGCAAGAAACGCCTGCGATCACGGTGGAACCACCGGTATCGTCCGCCTGCGGGGTGTAGTGGCACTGCAAACACAAACTTTCCGAGCGCACGCGCCGGATCCCGAGCTTGTCGGCGATGGCCTGCGCTTCGGGCAAGCGATGCATTTCGTTAAAAGTCAAACTGTGCGGCGTCTTTTTCCACGCCTCCACTTCGTTCGTGTGGCACTCGCCGCACGATTCCGGTCCGGAGACCTTGGTGTGATCCAGAAGTCCCGCGGACAGGGCGAGGGTGGAAACCAAAAAACAGAAGATAAGCTTATATTTCATCGTGGTTAAGGTGTGGTATTTTGATTGGATGGAGAAGTCTTGGGCGGCTATGCCGAGAAGGCTAGCCTCCGGCGTGGCAAGGGTGGAAGCCCCGAGGAGAATGCGATTAAATCAGGCCTATTACAAATTCGATTTTGCATTCTCACGCAAAACTATTTTCAACTCATCTACGTAAGCGACCCTCCCAGGAATGGGATTCTCCTTCCTCCTTTTCAAATCCCGCTCTGAATTTTTTGCCACCCATGACCACGCCTCGCGCCCTTTCGACCACCGTCCGGCGTCTCTTTGCCAGCCTGATGTTGATAGCCGTCTTCGTCACGCCAGCCCTTGCCTCGGACGATCTCCTCGACGATTTGCTCGGCGACCCAAGCATCCCGGTGGGTGCCGCGCCCAAACGCGCCGATCGAAATGCGAAGAGTGTGGAGGAGGAGGCAGACGAGGCCCACGCCCAGCTCTTTCTCGAAAACAAATTCCCTTCCGCCACCACCTGCGCCAAGTGCCACCCCCAGCACTACGAGGAGTGGTCGGTTTCCCCCCACGGTTACGCGCTCATCAGCCCGAATTTCAACGCCTTTAGCGCCATGTTTATCAAACGGCTAAACGGCACCGCCGGCGATTTTTGCGTGCGCTGCCATTCGCAGGTTGCCGCCCAGCTCGGTGAGCCGCTTTTCATGCCGATGCTCGAGCGCCACCCCGCGTCCATCGAGGGCATCACTTGCATCGTGTGTCATCGCGTGGGTGAAAATTACGGGCGCGTCTCCGGCCGCACTCACATCATTGAGGGCGATGTGACGGAACCCGTCTACGGCCCTAACGGCAATGATATCCTCGCCGAGATTTTGGAGAACAAGGCGGAGTTCCGCGTCGTCACCGAAAAGACCGCCGGCGGTCGGGCCATTCACAAGGAGGCGATCAAGTTTGAACTCATCTCCGGCTCGGGCTTCTGCGCCACCTGTCACGATGTGCCCATACCCTCTGGCGTGCGTGGCCAGGAGATTTTCACCCAGTACAAAAATAGCCCCGCCGCCGACGCCGGCACCACCTGCCAAGATTGTCACATGGGTCTCATCCCCGGCATCAAGTCTGGCTATTCCGAGGCCCCCGTTGCCATCGTAGGCGGACGGGCCACCCCGGTTCGCAAACACACCAATCACATGTTTGCCGGCCCTGACTACAGCATCGTTCACCCAGGAATTTTCCCCTTCAATACCAAGGCGCAGGAACTCGCCTCCTTTTACGAGTGGCTCGATTTCGACTACGAAGCCGGCTGGGGCACGGATGCCTTTGAGGACAACGTTCCCGCCGGCACCACCTTCCCTGACCGCTGGAAGACGATTGATGACCGCTACGCCGCTCGCGAGATCATCAAATCCCAGCTCTCCCTCTTGGACCGCATGGAGGAGCAACGTTATCAGATTCTCCGCCGCGGGTTCCGCCTGCGCGGGTTTGAGGTGGTCCGCAACGACGAGCGCGGCCTCCGCTTCAAGGTGGAGGTTTACAACGCCACCGACGGCCATAGCGCCCCCTCCGGTCTCGACGTGCACCGCTTGATGTTCCTTGAGGTCCGGGTCTTCGACGCCGACGGCCAAGTCGTCTTCCAATCCGGCGACCGCGATCCCAATGGCGACGTGCGCGATACGCTCTCCTCTTTCGTACGTAACTGGGAAATCCCCATGGATAAGCAGCTCTTCAACCTGCAATCCTACAACGTCACCTCCAACCAGCGCGGAGGCGACATGCCCACGATTCTGGCCGTGCCTCAATCCCCGGATCCGCTGCCCTACTTCCGCCCTCTGCCCGCCTCCGCCCTGCTCTTTGGCCGCGCCCCGGTCGCCCGGAAACAGACCAACACGCTTCCGCCCCTTGCCTCCCGTTGGGCCGATTACACCATCCCGCGCAAACAGCTCACTCGCGGCCCCTACACCGCCCGCATCCGCTTCATCACCCAGAACGTGCCCGTCAACTTTGTTAACGATATCGCCGGGGTCGGTTTCGACTACAACCTATCGCCCCGCGAGGTCGCCCGCCGCACTGTCGAGGGTGCCCAAGTCCTCTACGACAAGACTATCCAGCTCGGTCTCCCCGGCACCGCCCTCGACCTCAGCCCCAGCGAGGAAGAGATCATGGCCCCGCCGCCCAAGGACAAGGAATTGACCTACCCCGGCCTCCAATACCGCCGCCCCGGCGGCCCCTCCCACGGCGCCCGCCCCGACCAAGCGCAGGCCCAGCCCGCACCTTCGCCCGCCGTGCAGACCGCCGCCGTGCGCTGAGCCCGCCCACCCGCGCTCTTCTCCTTCCTTCGCCGCCTCCTCGCTTCCCTATGCACTCGCCCGCCCGTCGTCTTATTGCCCGGCTCTCCGCCCTCCTCGCCACCCCCGCTGTCTTGGCCGCGTGGACCGACCCTTCGCCGGAATACGCGGACGGCTATAAAACCCCCCTCATCACCGATAAGGTCATCCCTCTGCAATTGGAGGGTTTTCCCCAACGCCCCGCTCCCCTCCTCGAGCTGGGCAATAACGACTTCTTCGGCCCCGGCTCCATCCCCCGCGGCCACCGCATCCCCACCGGCGCCGTCTGGCAGCCCCAGTTCATCGTCTTCGGCGAGTTTCGCACCGCCCTCCAACTCATCGAGAACAACCAACCCGCCGCGCCCAACGGCACCACCGTGAACGAATGGGTCAACCGCGCCGACCTCTTCGCCGTCCTCTACCTCACCCCCACCGAACGTTTTGTCGTCGGCTTCGACCCCCTCCGCCAGACCAATTCCGCCGGCGCCACCCGCTGGTTCGGCTACCAGGACCGCCCGAAGGCGGCCAAAAACTGGACGACCGATATCGACGGCAATATCGACACTTTCTTTTTTGAGGGCGATTTCGGCTCCATCTTCCGCAATCTCGACCCGACCGATACCAAAAACCTCGACTACCACTTCACCGTCGGTCGCCAACCCCTCTTCCTCCAAAACGGCATGCTCGCCGCCGGCCCGGTGGACATGGTCGGCGTCACCCGCGCCTCCACCTACTGGCTCGGTTCCAACCACACCCGCGCCTCCGCCCTCTACGGCTGGGGCAAGGTCGCCCGCGACAACAACATCGTGGACAACGACGCGTCCTTCTACGGCGTCTCCGTCTCCGCCGAATACGACAAGTGGCTCGTCAATTTCGACCTCCTCCGCTCCGAGACCGGCTCCCCCGCCGGCGGCGGCTTCCACGGCGCCTTCGGCGTCAACGGCCAGATCGACAAACTCAACACCGCCTTCCGCGTCCTCTCCTCCCACGCCGACGAGGGCGACAGCCCCGCCGTCAGCACCGGCACCCTCCTCTTCACCGAGCTGTCCATGCTTCAGCCCTTCACCGAAAATGTTTTCTACCTCAACGTTTTCTGGGGCATAGACCAGTTCTCCTCCGTCCACCGAGCGCCCAACTTCGGCGGCCCCCTCGGCCAGACCGGCATTCTCTTCGCCGCCGTCGGCATGGGCCGCTTCACCCCCGCCCTCGGCAACGTCGCCGACGACGCCCACGGCGCCGGCCTCGGCTGGCAAATCTATTTCGACAAGGACAAACGCCGCCAACTCGTCCTCGAAACCGGTTTCCGCGACCGCAAAAATGGCAAGGCCGCCGACGCCTACGGCTTCGCCGCCCGCTACCAGCAAGCCTTCGGCACCCGCTTCATCGGCATCCTCGAGGGCTACCACGCCGAACGCCGCCTGCTCGACGGCATCACCGGTGTCCGCACCGAGCTGCGCGTCAAGTTCTAGCCCCTTCGATGCTCGATTATCTTTGGCCTCTGGCGGGTGCCTTCCTCGTTGGCCTCGCACTGCTCTACCTCGCTTCCCTCTCGCTCGAACAAGTCGCCCGCCTCCGCCTTTTGCGACGCCGGGCCGACGCCGAGCTTCGCCAAGCCGAGATCGAGATCGCCCGCGCCGCCGAGCGCACACGCCAGAGCCAGGCCGTTCAAGGTTGGGCCGGCACGCGCAAGTTCGAGGTCGCCCGCCGCGTGCCCGAGTCCTCCGACGTCTGCTCGTTCTACCTCAAGCCTCACGACGGCAAAGCCCTGCCCGCCTTTGTCCCCGGCCAATACCTCACCTTCCAGTTCCAGCGCCCGGGCGACGCCAAGCCCCTCATCCGTTGCTACAGCCTTTCCGACGCCCCCGGCCTTG
>CAZOGV010000174.1:0-5762 GCA_964579225.1 uncultured Akkermansia sp.
CGGGCGGCGGGGGCGTGGCGTGGTGGGCGCACGCGGGCGGTTTCGTGGCGGGGGGGGTGTTGGCGAAGGTGTGGCCGAAGCCGAGGCGAAGTTGAGCGCGGCGAGGGTTGCCAAGATTAGGTGGGAGGTTTTTGTGGAGGGATGAAAATGTCTCTCGGGCTTCGGGTTTTGGCGGGTGTGGCCCTCGGCGCCGGTTTGATCGGTCAGGTCGGTTGCGCGTCGGTGGAGCAGGGCACGTCGAAGACGGTGGCGTTTGTGCGCGGTGATGTGAACTCGACTTTGAGCGGCGGCTACGACGCGTCGGTGAAGGCGACGCGCACGGCTTTGGAGCGCTTGAAATTCACCTTGGAAAGCGAGCGCGGGGACGGGTTGCGGAGCGAATTTGTGGCGCGCACCGGTCTGGACAAAAAGATCGAGGTGCTGGTGACGCGGCAGGGGGCGAAGGAGACGGGCGTGCGCATTCGCGTGGGGGCCTTTGGCGACGAAGCGGTGGCGCGGGCGTTGCTGGGCGAGATCGAGGAGCGGCTCTGAGGCGACTTGGGCATAACACAAAGTGATGTCAGGGCTCGAGGTGGCATGCGCGGGACGCCCATGGGTTCGGCCATGGGTTCGGAAGCGAGTCCCGCATGCGGGACTCGTCCACGGGCAAGATGCCCGTGCCACGCCGAAGGCGATCCTGCTGGCATCACTATGTGTGACGCCCAGGCGACTGCGTCCCTCGGCTGCGGAGTTGCCAAGGCGGGGGAAAGGCGAAAACGTGCGGCACAAGCATGTTTAAGAAAATCATTTCGAAGCTGCGGTCCGTGATCGCCCCTTCGACCGCCAAACCCGTCGTCAAGCCCGCCGCCAAACCGGCTGCGTCCAAATCCGCCTCCGCACGTCCTCAATCCGCCAAAGGTGATGCGCCTCGTCCCGCTCGTTCAGGCGAGCATCCCGCGCACACCCGCGTCCGCGAGGGCGGGCTAGGTGGTGGTGGTCGGCGCGATTCACGCGAGGGTCGCCCTGCGCGCGAAGCCGGTGTAGGCGGCGGGGCCGGCCAAGGTGGCGGAGGTCGTGGTCGCGAGCGGCGCGGAGGAGTCGGCGCGGCGGCTGGCGGCGAACGTAGGCAGGATAGGCCGGATCGGCCGGAAAAGCATGAGAAGCCGAAGACCGATCATGGTTACGAGCATCCGCGCATGGAATCGATCAAGCCCAAGGTGGCGGTGGAAATTCCCCCGCAGGACACGGCGTTTTCGAAGCTGGGGCTGAACGACGCCATCGCCTTCGCGGTGGCCGAGATGGGTTACCAGGAGCCGACGCCGATCCAGGCGCAGGCGGTGCCGGTGGTGTTGGCGGGCAAGGATGTGATCGGCTCGGCCCAGACCGGCACGGGCAAGACGGCGGCCTTCGCGCTGCCGATCATCCATCGTCTCGGCTCGCACCAGAAAAAGACCCGCGTGCTGGTGCTGGAGCCGACGCGCGAGCTGGCCTTGCAAGTCGAGGAGGCGATCCAGACCTACGCGAAGCACACCGATCTCACGGTGACGATTTTGTATGGCGGCGTTGGATACGGAAAACAGCGCGAGGATCTGGCGCGCGGCGTGGACGTGATCGCGGCGACGCCGGGTCGTTTGCTCGACCATTTGGAGCAGGGCACGGCGAGTCTGGCCGACGTGGAGATGCTGGTGCTCGATGAGGTGGATCGCATGCTGGACATGGGTTTTCTGCCCGACGTGCGTCGCATCATCGAGCGGTGTCCGAAGGCGCGTCAGACCTTGTTTTTCAGCGCGACGATGCCGCCGGAGCTGGCGCAGCTCACGAGTTGGGCGTTGCGCGAGCCGGTGGAGATCAAGATCGGTCGCAGCCAGTCGGCGGCGGCGACGGTGGCGCACGCGTTTTATCCGGTGGTGGCGACGCAGAAGTTCGACCTGTTGTTGGAGCTGCTGCGCCGCACGGATTTTAAGAGCGTGATCATTTTCACCCGCACCAAGATGGGCGCGGATCGCATCGCGCACCGCTTGCAGCGCGAGTCGCACACGGTGGGCGTGATTCACTCGGATCGCAGCCAGCGAGAGCGTGTTGAGGCCTTGCAGGGTTTTAAGGCTGGCACTTTTGAGGTGTTGGTGGCGACGGATATCGCGGCGCGTGGTCTGGACATCGCGGGTGTGTCGCACGTGGTGAACTACGATGTGCCGGAAAACGCGGAGGACTACGTGCATCGCATCGGCCGCACGGGTCGCGCGCAGAGCACGGGCGACGCCTACACGTTGGTGACTGAGGAGGACGTGCGCGACGCGCGTTCGATCGAGCGCTACATCGGTGCGACGATCGAGCGGAAGAAGCTGGAGGATTTCCCGTATATTTATTCGGCCTTGTTCGACGAGACGGCGCTGGCCGAGGCGGAGGCGGCGGCGCCGAAGCCGGCCGGTCGGCTTACGCGTGGAACGCGTGGCGGACCGCGCGCGCGGCGTTGAGGCATCTCAGCGGTGCCACGAAAAAGGCTTCCCGGAGACGGGAAGCCTTTTTCCTAGCATGGAGGCGAAACGGCGCCGTCGTTTCGCCACGGGTTTCGCCACGGGTCTCAGCCCTTCTGCTCGGCGGAACGGACGAGGGCGTTGAAGGCGAGGCCGGCGGCGGCGCCGCCGAGCAGGTTGGCCACTAGGTAGACGAGGCACTGGCCGCCCTCCACGAGACCCATGAGCGGGAGGGCGAAGCCGACGGCGGGGTTGAAGGCGCCGCCCGAGATGCCGCCGACCGCGAACGCCATGGCCATGACGGTCGAGCCGATGGCGAGTCCGTAGAAGGAGTTGTTGGCGTTGGCCTTGGCGGTGGCGACGTTTAGCACGGTCCAGGCCAGGGCGAAGGTGGCGAGGAATTCGACCACGAGGGAGGGCACGAGTTCGAAGGAGGCGGGCCCTGCCGGTGGTTTGCCGTGGATGGCGAGGACCACGCCGCCGGCGGCGAGCGCGCCGATCACCTGGGCGAAGACGTAGGGCAAAAAGTCGCCCTTGGGTAGCGCGCCGCGGATGAGCGCGGCGAGGGAGACGGCGGGGTTGAAGTGGCCGCCCGAGACGTGGCCGCCAGCGAAGATCATCACCATGAGGATGCCGCCTATGGCGAGCGGGGCTAGGTTGCCCGCGCCGCCGCGCACGCTCATGCCGATGGTAAAGACGAGGAAGAAGGTGCCGATAAGTTCGACGAGGTATTTCCGCATATTGCACGGGAACATGGGCGAGCGGCGGCGTGAGCGCAAGGGTGGACCAAGCGGGTGACGACGGGGTGACGCGGAAATAATATGGTTGAAAGGGAATATGCCTGTCCGCGGCTGTTTGGGGCATGCAAGGCGTGCGTCATGCTCCAGTGTTATGTCGCACAAGCAATTTACATAAAATAAGTGACGTGCTTTACTCTAGAGATGGGGGCAAAAACACGAATGCAACTGAGCGAGTTGCAGACCTAGGAGTTGGAGCGTGCGATCAACGCACATAGCACACCGCAGCAAGTGGTGAAGCGGTGCCGGATAATCCTGCTGAAATTCGAGGTTATTAGCCAAGGAACAACGCGCGCATGCGCGCACGCGTGGCGAGGATCTGGCGCGACCATGAGTTCCAGCCTTATCGAGTGAAACGCTTTAGCTGTCCCGCGATCCGCAGTTCGTGCCCAAGCTGCTGGATGTGGTTGGGGTATATTTTGAACCCGCCACAAAACGCGGTGGTGCTCTACGTGGACGAGAAAGCCAGATGCAGGCGCTGGACCGCACCCAGCCGGGCTTGCCTCATCAAACGCGGGCACTGCGGGATCATGATCCACGGACTATCACGGCACCACCACGCTGTTTGCCGCGCTCAACGTGGCCGAGGGCGCAGTGCATGGACAGTGTTTCCACAAAACGCCGAAACCATATTCGCCAAGCTCGGGCGCGGTCGCGAACGCCTCGAACAAATCCAGGAAAAACAAGGCGCCAAGATCAGTATAGGGTTCGTAAATAAATAAATGGCTTAAAATGACGCCGAGATTTTGGCGCTTGGCTAGGCGCTCGCGAAGGAGCATCCCAGAATGGGCTGTAACTGAGCGAGCAACACCGCCAGCGGCCGAAAGATCAAGTTAGGTTGAGCCAGTTATTTATTTACGACCCCATAGTTATTTACGCGCCAATACATTAGGTCTTGGCCAAGTTACCGTCACCTCCGGCAGCTTTCTCGTTCACCGCGCCGCGCCGGGCTTCCAGTTCTCCACGAATCTCGTGCACCCGCTTGGAGCTCAGGGGGTAATACTTCAGCAAAGCCATGCAGGCCACCATACCCACAAGGGGAATGGCCATCATATAGACCCGCATCTTAAACAAAACTTCGGGTGGTTGGTAATTTCCAAACTTTTGATCAAATCCAGTCAGCAGCAGCATCGGGCCCGAGATAGCTGCGCTAATGGTGAGTGCTGCTTTCACATTCCAGGAAAAGACAGCGGCAAATGAGCCTTCGCGTCGTTCAGTGGTCTTTAACTCATCGTAATCGACGATGTCGGCCTGCATGGATGGGATGACCAGCCAGAGCGCCGTCATCAGTGGAATTCCGAAGATGGGCGGGATTATGGAGAGCCATGGATAATTTGGTGTATAAAAGAACCAGACACTGAAGGCGAGGAAGAGTTTGGTGATGAGGATATACTTCAAAATGGCGTCTTTCCCCATGGTTCTTGCGAATTTGACCACGACCGGGATGAGCAAGATGCCACAAATATTCGAGATGGTCGCTCCATAGCCATTGTAGAGGCTGGCCATCTTTTGGTCTCCGTTAAAGACGTAGTAGGTTACTAGGTAAATGCCAAAACCGTTTGTTGCGCCGCCCGATACGGTAAAGAACATAATCAAAGCTAGATTGTTGAGAAATGGCTTGCACCGCAGCGTCTTTTTCATGCTGGCAAATAGCGGCTCTTTCTTGGTTTTTTTGGCCGCCATATTGTAGTAGCGCTCTTTGCAGAAAATGGCGGGCAAGCAGCAGAAAAGGAGAATTATGCAGGAACCTATGACTGCTAGCCAGCGAGCTCCCAGCAGCACGTCTGGTTTGCCGGTCTCGGGATCATTAAACATTGGCAATTGCGTAAACCACCAAGCCCAACCCAAAAGAACGGCGGTCACCTTGCCCGCCATGCCGCGATAGCCCGAGATCACCGTGCGCTCATTGTAATCGGGCGTCATTTCCAGCAGCAGGGTCTGGTAGGGCATGTTGAAGATGGTATCCAAAGTCCAATACAGTATCCCAAACCCAACAAACCAGAGGATGATATGCATCTCACTCCACGTCGGTTCGAAAAGGAACATGAGCGGGAGTGCCAGGGCGGAACTGATGGCTCCGAAGAGCATGAAGGGTCTCCGGCGCCCGAAACGGCCCCGGTGATTATCTGAGATCGATCCCATGAGAGGATCGGTGATGGCATCCCAGAGCATAAACACCGTAGATAAGAGGCTGATATACAGTGGGGAAAGCCCTAAAAACAGCACAAGCAGCGGTGCCATTAGGTATTTGGGCACCCCGGAGATTCCGTTGCCTATCTGGCCAGTAGCGTAAGCCAGCTTTTCGCCGATTGGAACACGGTCCTCCTCGGGAGTGATTTGCAGTTCTGTAGCGACTTTCTTGATCATAAATTATATTGGGATCGTTAAATTACTGGCAACCCATCGCTCGGGCTTTCAAGCTCTCACGGTGGTGGGCCAGAAAAAGGGCGGGGGCAAGGCTGGAAAAAATTGGTTCTTCCGGTTTTCTAGTGGGCAAGTTGACTGCACTAAG
>CAZOGV010000175.1:0-5761 GCA_964579225.1 uncultured Akkermansia sp.
CGTATGCGCGACGGTTACAATTTGTCGCCGAAACGGATGGGGCGTGTGGCGGCGGCGCGTTTCTTTTTGGGCGAGGGCGGGATGCCGATGCGGGGGTCGCGGTCGCGGGCGAGTCGCACGAGGCGTTTGGCGTCGGCCTCGAAGGACTCGGCGTTCTCCGGCAGGTAGAGCCATTTTTTGAGGACCGGGTGCTGGCGCAGCGAAGGGAACTCGGCGAGGAGCGAGGGTTGGTGTTCGTGGAAGGTGCAGATGAGCACGCCCTGCCAGGGCTCGCCCTGGGTGGTGAGGAAGAGGGTGTGCAGGCCGTGGAGCATGATGGTGCGGCCGCCGAACCAAGATTTGAGCACGAAGGAGGGTTCGTCGAAGAGCGGTTCGGCGAGCCACTCGAGCGGATGGGGCGGCTTGACGGCGCGCGGGCGGAGGGAGGCGGCGCGGGCGGGTTTCATGAGAGGGTTGAGGGGAGCGAAAGCGGAGGCGGGGGACGGTGACGGCTTAAAGTTCGTCGTCGTGGGTCTCGCGAAGCAAGCCGGCGGAAGGGTCGGCGGCGACGCGGGCGATCCAGTCGCGCAGGAGGGGCTCGGCGGCGACGAGGTCGGGCGGCAGCGGGGCGGCGAGCAGATCGATGGCGCGCAGTTCTCCGTCGGCGGCGCGCACGAGGTTGCGCGAATGCAGGTCGGCGACGAGCCAGGGCGCGCCGTCCACGAAGAACAGGCGCGGGTGGTCGCGGTGGGCGCGGAGCAGGCGCGAGGGGATGGGGATGAGCGGCGCGGGTTGCACGCCGGAGGTGTCGGCGCCTTCGGAGAGGAGTTCGCCGAGGGTTTGTTTGGTGATGAGCACGCCTTCCTCGCGGGTCACGCCGACGATCTCGATGGGCATGCCGTCGAGGCGGAGGATGAGGTCGAATTTTTCCAGCATCGCGCGGTAGCTGCCGTCGGAGGCGTCGGCGTGGAGGGCGTGGTCCTCGCCGCGGCGGAAGGCGAAGGTGCCGCCGATGCGGCCGTCGTCGCGGGGCATGAAAAACTTGTAGATGGAGTGGTCGGCCGCGCTCTCGAAGGCGGTGGCCTCGACACCGCTGCTGATGGGGCGCAGGGCGGGCGGGCACTCGGCGAGGATGTCGCCGACGTCTTCGGGGAAGCCGAAGTCGGTGAGCGAGACGAGGGGCAACAGGGCGCGGAAGGCGCGTGCGGCCTCGTGGAGTTCGTGCCAGAGCGGGTCGGCGTCGGCGAGGAGGGCTACTTCGTCGGCTTCCCAGAGGACGAGGTCATCGTCGGGATCCGTTCCGATGCCGACGCGCGTCGCCGCCGCGCCGAGGCGAGTGAGCGCTTCCAGTCTTCGCCGGTGATCGTGTTGAAGGGCGCGGCGGTCTTCGAGGGACGGGAGCCGTGCGCCTTGGATGCGGGTCGGTCGTCCGGTGAAGGGGTCGGGCTGCATTTAGGATGGGCGGTCACGGCGAGAGCGAACTTGGGGGAGACGGCGGAAGCGACAAGGTGAAGTTGCTCGCACTTGTTCGCAAGTTGCTCGGGCTGGCGGCGGAGGTCAGAGGCGAAAGTAGCGCGGGTATTTCCGAGGGTAGGGCGGGACCGCCGGGCCCGCCGTGGCTCGTGGCGGCGCGCCCGGCGGTCACGCCCTACCTTTAACTCAGCCGCGGGTTTCGTCGGCTTCGCGCTCGGCTTTCTCTTTTTTGGTTTCGTCCTTCTCGTCGTCGTCGCTCGGTTCGGGCAGGCGGGTGGCGAGGAGCTTGTCGATGCGGTGGCGATCCATGTCGATGACCTCGACGCGCCAGCCCTCGTGTTCGAAGTGGTCGCCGGCTTTGGGGATGCGGCCGAAGTAGGTCATCACAAAGCCGCCGGCGGTTTTGAACTCGGCGGTTTCCTCGTGGGGGAGTTCGTCGAGTTCGAGGAGTTCCTTGAACTCGGAGACGATGAGGGTGGCGTCGATGAGCCAGGAGCCGTCGTCGCGCTTGCGGGCTTCGGGGGCGTGGCGGCGGCCTTTTTCGGGCATGTCGCCGGCGATGGCCTCCATGACGTCGATCATGGTGACGAGGCCCTGAATGGAGCCGAACTCGTCGGTGATGAGGGCGAGGTGCTGGCCGGTTTTGCGGAACTGCTCGATGAGGTGGATGACGGTCATGGCCTCGGGCACGAGGAGCGGCGGGGCCATGACGTTCTTGAGGTTGGCGGGCAGGCCGAAGGCGGAGTTGGCCCAGATGGCCTTCACGGTGACGACGCCGACGATCTGGTCGCGCTTGGCTTGGTAAACGGGGTAGCGGGAGTGGCCGCTGGTGACGATTTTCCGCCAGTTGATCTCGTCGGGATCGTCGAGGTTGAGGAAGACCATCTTCGGGCGGGGCGTCATGATCTCGGTGACGGCGAGTTGATCGAGCGTGAGCACGCCGGCGACCATCTCGGTCTCGGTGGCGTTGAAGGCGCCGGTGCGCAGGCCCTGTTGCACGAGGTCGTTGACCTCGCCCTCGGAGACGGACTGGTCCTGGGCCTTGCCGAGGCCGCAGATTTTCAGGATGCGCTCGGTCATCCAGGTGAGGGCGGCGACGACGGGGTGAGCGAGGGCGGAGAGGCGCGAGACGGGGCCGGCGACGCGGCAGGCGATGCCCTCGGGGTTGGCGAGCGCGATGCGCTTCGGCACGAGTTCGCCGAGGACGACGGAGGCGAGGGTGATCGCTACCACGACGAGGCCGAGCGAGAGCGGATAGGCGAAGGCTCCGACGACGGGCAGGTTCGCGAGGCTGGCGGTAAGATCGTCGGCGAGGGCGGCGCCGCCGATGGCGCCGGCGCAGATGGCGACGAGGGTGATGCCGAGCTGGATGGTGGAGAGGAAACGCATGGGCGTCTCGGCCACCTCGAGCGCGCGCGCCGCGCCTTCGTCTCCCTCCTCGGCGAGCTCGCGCAGACGTCCCTTGCGGGAGGATACGACCGCTATCTCCGCCATGGCGAAGAATCCATTTGCGAGGAGGAGCGCGAACAGGAGAACCAGCTCCGGGAGGACGGCGTGCATGTGTTTAGCCGGAGAGCATCGGGCGCGCCGTCGCGGGGATCAAACCGGATTTCATCATGAATGCGCCGCGTTCCAAGGCGGCCTGGGAGCAGGCGTCGAGCAATGGAAACGAGGAGAAACCGACGGCGTGAATGTGTATTTATTTATTGGATACACCTTGACCTTGAGCAAAAAATACGCGACCTTCGCAACGTGTGCTTGCAAAGAGAGCGCGCTCATGGATGCTGCCGCTCACGCAGCGCGAAATGCGCAGTGTCCGGCGGGCCTCTCCCCAGGTCTTCGTCCGGTGTCAGACCCAGAACCAAACACACAAGGAGACACATCATGGCTACTGCCAAAAAGACGGTGAAGAAAGCGGCTCCGGCCGCCAAGAAACCGGCTGCCAAAAAGGCCGCCGCCAAGAAACCGGCTGCCAAAAAGGCCGCCGTCAAGAAACCGGCTGCCAAGAAGCCCGCCGCTAAGAAGAAGTAATCCTTCCTCTGAAGCGTCGGCTTTCGAAGCCGTCATCGACGACCGCCGTCTCCCTCGGGAGACGGCGGTTTTTTGTGCGTGGATGTGGTGGGCATGGAGTGCGACGGTGTGCGTGATGCACGACGTGCGCGGGCGGCGAAGAGAACGAACGCGACGACGCGCGGACTGAGCAAGGAGCGGCGACACTCTTGTGGCCGATACCGCGCACTCGAACGGCGACAGGAGTGTCGCCGCTCCTTGGGCTCACAGTTTTCGCGGCGCTCAGTTCTGCCAGAAACCAGAGTGCGGTTTCTCGTCGCCGATGCCGGCGCCGACGAGTTCGTCGGACTCTTCGCCGATGGCGGTTTCATCGGTCTTTTCCTCAAGCGGCGCGAAGCGTTCGGAGCTGAAGCCGAGCTCCTGCTTGCCTTGATGGAAGGGGTCCTGCGGGTTGGTGAGCTCGGCGAGCAGGAGGCCGACAGTCGCGGAGTCGCCGCCCTTCACCACCTTCTCGCGGCCGAGGAAGACCTCGCGGATGGTGTAGGTGACTCCCTTGACCGGGAGCTGCTTGTAGATGGCGCGGACGAGCGCGGGGAAGGTGTCGTTAATGCAGACGACTTTCTGGCCTTTGATCATGATGGCGGAACGTTGAGTGGTTCGGACGCGAAGCGGAAGCGGACATTTTGGCGAAGTCGAAAACGCGACGGCACAGGCAACGGGCGCAACAGGCAGTGACGGCGGGTGGAGAGGGTGGCATGGGCGTCCCGCCCATGTTCCGCCCATGTTCAGAACCCACGGGCGAGACGCCCGTGCCACGTCACGGGCGCGGGGTTGGCCGACATAGTTCATATCACACCCGGGCCCGAAGACGGGCGGGGCAAAGACTCGGGCACAAAAAAGCCCGCCGGAAAAATCCGGCGGGCTTTGGGCGGAGGTTGGCTGCGCCGTGTGGCGCGATTGCGCGGCGGCGCCCCGCCACCGCCGACTTACTCGGAGTCTTCGGCGGCGCCGGTGACGGTCATACCGCCGGCGACGTTCACCTTGCTGAGAATCGCGGCCTGGATCTTGGCGGCGAGTTCGGGCTTCTCCTTGAAGGCGGTTTTGGCGGCGTCGCGGCCCTGGCCGACGAGTTCGCCTTCGAAGGAGATCCACGCCCCCTTCTTTTCGAGAATCTTGTGCTCGATGCCGAGGTCGAGAAGCGAGCCGGCGCGGCTGATGCCCTCGTCATACATGATGTCGAATTCGCACTCGGTGAAGGGCGGGGCGATTTTGTTCTTCACTACTTTGATCTTGGTGCGGTTGCCGATGATCTTTCCGTCGGGGGTCTTGAGCTGGTCCTTGCGGCGGATGTCGAGGCGGATGGAGGAGAAAAATTTCAGCGCGCGGCCGCCGGAGGTGGTCTCGGGGCTGCCGAACATGACGCCGATCTTCTCGCGAATCTGGTTTGTGAAAATGCAGATGCACTTGGTCTTGCTGACCACGGCGGTGAGGCGGCGCATGGCCTGGGACATGAGGCGCGCCTGCGAGCCCATGGTCATGTCGCCCATCTGACCGTCGAGCTCGGCCTTGGTGATGAGGGCGGCGACGGAGTCGATGACGATGACGTCGATCGCGTTGGAGCGGATGAGCGTCTCGGTGATGTTGAGCGCGTCTTCGCCGGAGTCGGGCTGGGAAACGAGCAGGTCGTCGAGCTTCACGCCGACGACGCGGGCGTATTTGGGATCGAGGGCGTGCTCGACGTCGATGAAGGCGGCCAGGCCGCCGCGGCGCTGGGCCTCGGCGATGACGCTGAGACAGAAGGTGGTCTTGCCGGAGGACTCGGGGCCGTAGATCTCGATGATGCGACCGCGGGGCAGGCCGCCGCCGCCGAGACAGAGGTCGATGGCGAGCGAGCCGGTCGAGACGGTCTCGACCGTCATCTTATGGTTGTCGCCAAGGCGCATGATGGAGCCTTCGCCGAATTGCTTGGTGATGGAGCTGACGGCGAGATCGAGGGTCTTGCGGTCGGCGGAAACGACGGCGGGGGCGGCGGAGGCGACTTTGGCGGGAGCGGCTTTTGACATGTGGAGGGGGCGCGGGAGCGCGGTAGATGTTATGAGGGTGATTTTCGGCAGTGCTGGACAACTGTCCAGATGTGCATGAGGGCTACGGGAAGGAGATTGAGGGCGGCTGGCAAGCGCGAGCTGGAGCGAAAAGAGAGTTTTTTCGCGGTCAATGCCCAGTTGTCGCGGTCGTGGTCTCAGGCTTAAATGCCACCGCGAACCAGACGGCGAGGAAGATGAGGGCGAAACTCACGGCG
>CAZOGV010000176.1:0-5753 GCA_964579225.1 uncultured Akkermansia sp.
AAGGGGTCAGGCCGTTGTTTGTTAGTTTTTCCGGTGCCTGAAACGACTGAGCCGCCCGCCAAGCCGAAGGGGTCAGGCCAGCCTGAAAAAGGGGTCAAGGCGTTACATCGTTACATCTGTTTCGTTTTCACCTGCTGGTCGCGTGCCGCTCGCGTCTCGCGCTCGTCTCCCGCTCCATGCACTCCCCGCTGCCCCCGTTCGCGCCCCGCGCGTTTTCGTGCATCGTCTCCGCGTGCTCGTTATCCGTCGCCTCACCGATCGCCATCGCGCCTACACCGGCATCTTCCTGCCCGGCGAACCTCCGCGCATTTTCCCCACCAGCGACGCCGAGCACGGCCGCATCCTGCAAATCTACAAACAGGACAAACCCTACGATGGCGTCATAAACGATTTCAGCGAATTCGCCCTCGGCCGCGACACCTTCGACCCGCCGCCCGCCTCGCCCAAAGGTAGGGCGTGACCGCTGGGCGCGCCGCACCACGCCACGGCGGGCCCGGCGGCCCTACCCTACCTGCCTCGCCGCCCTCCAACCTCGCTCACCGAGCCCGCGTCCACGCCCACACGCCCGCGCAAAGTAGCGCCAGATGCGGCAGCAAGGCCGCCGTCATCGGCGTCACCACCTCGCGCCCGCCGAGAACCATGCCGACGCGAATCGCGATGAAATACACCACAAACAATCCAAGCGCCTTCGACACGCCCACCGCCGGATTCACCCGCACCCCGGCCACCGCGAAGGGAATCGCGAACGCGATGATAACCAGCGGCATCAAGGGCTCCGTCATCACGCTCGCGTAGCGTAGCTCATACGCCTTGCCCTTCGGACTGTCCGAGGCCCGGTGCAAGGCGATCACCCGTTGCAACTCGTAGATCGAAAGCGTTTCGGGCTTCGCGTCATACACCTGCATCAACTCCGGGTCCTCGTCGAAATCGCCGCGCACCAGTTCACTAAACACGCTCGGGTTGAGTTGCTCGCTCGTCACCGCGTCGAAGGTGATAACGCGCCCGTCACGCAGCATCCAACCTTCGTCATCCGGCAGACGCCACGCCTCGCGCGCCAGCAAGCGGCGCATCTCACGGCCTTGCGTGTCCAGCTCGCTCACCGTCACGCCATAGGCCCGATCGGTGAACTGGCTGTAGCGATTGATGAACCACAGCCGCCCCGCCTCCGAGTTGTCGAAAGTCACCGCCCTGCGCGCGCCCACCTGGTCGGCCGAACGCCCGCTGATCTCCTGCCGCACCTGCAAACGCTCGCGCGCCTCGCGCGCGAGCTCCACCGACCACGGCACCACCGAGGTGTTTAGCCACCACACCAGCGCGCAGAAAAACAAACCCGCCACCCACACGCTGCGCGTGATGCGCGCCAGCCCCAGCCCCGCCGCGCGCATCGCCGTGATTTCGTTGCCATGATGCAGCCGGCCCAGCGCGTAGAGCAGCGAGACGAGCAGGCAGATCGGCAATAGCGTCGCAAAAAAACCCGGCACGCGAATCAAACAATACGAGGCCACCTCCTTCGCCGACGCCCCGAGCCGGATCAAATCATCCAACTCGTCGTAAAGCGCGTGCATGACCAGCAAGCCGACCATCAAGGCAAGCACGAGGCCGAGGATGCCCAGCCACTCGCGCAAAATATGTCGGTCGATCAAAGTCATGTCGGCGGTCGTCGGGCGCGCGCTCAGGCGTCCTCGTAAATTTCCTCAAGCGCCGCCGCCGTCTCCGTCCATGAAAAATCCCGGCGCATGCCGCGCAGCTGCACCTCGACCAGCCGCTTGGTGTCGCGATGAAGCTCCAGCGCCCGCTCCAGGCCAGACAACACGCCATCCGCCGTAACCGGAAACTGGATACCGGTTCCGTTCGCCGGATCGGCGTCCATGTCCGTCACGCTGTCGGCCAGCCCGCCCACCGTCGTCGTGAGCGGGATGGTGCCGTAAACCTGCGCATACATCTGGTTCAAACCGCAGGGCTCGAAACGCGAGGGCATCAGGAAAAAATCGCTGCCCGCCGTCACCAGATGACTCATCGCCTCGTCGAGGCGCGCCGTGATGGCCACCTTCTTCGGCATCGAGCCTGCCAGCTCGCGCAAGCCTTCCATGAGCTTCGGTTCGCCGATCCCGAGAATGATAAAACGGCAGTTCTCCCGCTTGAAAAACTCGCGGTTGGCCAACACCAAATCGACGCCCTTCTGCGAGGTCAGCCGGCACACCATGCCGAAAACCGGACCGGTGTATTCCGGGTCGAATCCGCTGCGCCGCAGCAACTCCGCGCGACAGGTCCACTTGCCCTCTAGGTTGTCCACCGTGTAGCGCGCCGGCAGCAGCTTGTCCGTCGCCGGATTCCACACCCCGTAATCGAGCCCGTTGAGCAGCCCGTGCAAATCCTCCGTCCGCGTCGCCACGACACCATCCAGCCCGCAGCCAAACTCCGGTGTCTGGATCTCCTTCGCGTAGGTCGGGCTGACCGTCGTGATTCGATCCGCGAACAAGATGCCCGCCTTCATCATGCTCATCTGACCGTAAAATTCCACGCCATCGATGCCCATCAACTCGTCCGGCAGATTTGTGCGGTAAAATGTCCGCAGGGGAAATACCCCCTGAAACGCGAGGTTGTGGATCGTGAACACCGTGCGCATCGCCAGCACGTCGCCGTGGCGTTGCTCGGCATGGCGCAGTAACAGCGGCAGCAACCCCGTCTGCCAATCGTGACAATGGATCGCGTCGGCGTTCAGCCGCAGCAGCCGCATCGTCTCCACCACGCCTTTGCAGAAAAAAATGAAGCGGTGGTGGTTGTCCTCAAAATCGCGCTCGCCCGTTCCGTAGGGATTGCGGCGGTCGAAAAACTCGTCGCGGCAGATCAGGTAAACCGTCACGCCTTCGCGCGGCGAAAATACGCGCACCTCGCCGCTCATATAGACGTCGCCCATCTCGATCTTCGGGCGCAGCAGAGTCTCCGCCTCCGCCGCGTCGGGGTGCTCGACCACGCTCCGGTAGCCGGGCACGAAAACTGCCACCTCGTGGCCGCGATCCGCCAGCGCGCCCGCGAGCGAGCCCACCGCGTCGGCCAGGCCGCCGGTCTTCACATAAGGAAACAACTCACTCGCCGCATGGACGATTTTCATCGCGGCAACTTTGCGGCCCGCGCCATGCTTTACACGTTAAAAAAACGCGGTGCCTTTTGCCCGCCTCGGCTACAACCACGCCACCACTCCGCATGACCTTCCGCGCCCCGCTGCTCGATATCCTCCGCGCCCCCGACTACCGCCCCGTCAACGACTCCGCGCTCTTCCGCGCGCTCAAGCTCCCGCCCAAGCTCCGCTCCCGTTTTCTCCACGAGCTCCGCCTCATGCTCTCCAAAGGCGAGGTCGTGCAAGTCCAAGGCAACCGCTACGCCCTCCCCGAAGCCAAACGCTCCGCCGCCCCCGCGCCCGCCGGGGCCGCCTCCGGCAAACGCTCCGCCTCCACGCCCGACGACGGCGCCGAGGTGATCGGCCGCATCATGTTCCGCGCCGGCGGCTCCGCCCTCGTCATCCCCTCGCTCGATCCCGACGCCGATCCCGAGGCGCCCCGCCCCGACGGTATTCAGATCAACGCCGGCGACACCCTCACCGCCCTCCCCGGCGACACCGTCGCGGTCGAGATCGACTCCGCCCTGCGCGGCCGCCGCTTCGCCTCCGGCGATTCGCGCAACTCCGAACCGCGCGGCCGCGTCGCCCGCATCGTCGAACGCGCCCGCACCGAGGTCGTCGGCCGCCTCGCCAAGGTGCGCACCCAATACGTCGTCCTCGCCGACGACCCGCGCTTTCCGCTAGAAGTCTTCGTCACCGATCCTTCTCTCACCCGTCTAAAACCCGCCCCCAAGCTCGACGACAAAGTCGTCGCCGCCCTCGAACCTTGGGAAGACCCGCGCAAACCCCTGCGCGGCGTCATCACCGAGGTCCTCGGCAAAACTTTCGAGCCCCGCGCCGAACTCCTCGGCGTTTACCGCAAATACAAACTCGACCCGACCTTCCCGCCCGAGGTCGAACGCGAGGTCGCCGCCATCCCCGACACCGTCCAGCCCGAGCAATGCAAGGGCCGCCTCGACTACCGCCAAAGCCCCGTCTTCACCATCGACCCCGACGACGCGAAGGACTTCGACGACGCTCTCTCCATAGAGCCGCTCCCCGGCGGCGGCCTGCGCATCGGCATCCACATCGCCGACGTCTCCACCTACGTGAAGCCCGGCACCGCCCTTGACAAAGAGGCCCTCAAACGCGGCAACTCCACCTACCTCGTCGGCACCGTCGTGCCCATGCTCCCGGAAAAGTTGTCCAACGGACTCTGCTCGCTCGTCGAGGCCCAGGACCGACTGTGCAAAGCCGTCTTCCTCGACTTCGACACCAAGGGCCGCCTGCTCACCGACCACACCGTTTACGCCGACACCGTCATCAAGAGCTACAAGCGCCTCACCTACAAACAGGCCTACGCCCTCCTGAAGCTCGACTCGCTCGACGCCATCCGCGCCCTCCCCCTTCCGCCCAAACACCAGACCGGCTCCACCGGCCGCGCCCTCTCCTCGCTTTCCGACAAGGAACTCCGCGCGCTCCAAGGTTGGGTGCGCCAGCTCTGGGATCTCGCCTCCCGCCTGCGCGCCGACCGCATGTTCCACGGCTCCCTCGACCTCGACATGCCCGAGACGAAAGTTTTCGTGGACGCCGAGGGCTACGCCGACCGCCTCGAACGCATCGAGCACGACGAAAGCCACCAGCTCATCGAGGAGTTCATGCTCGCCGCCAACGAGGCCCTCGCCCGCCTCACCAAGCGCGAAAAACTCCCCTCGATCTACCGCGTCCACGACGACCCCGACGCCGAAAAACTCGACGAACTTCGCCAGCAGCTCGCCGTCCACGGCATCCGCGTTTCCAACCTCTCCGAGCGCAAAGAACTCGTGCGCCTTCTCAAGATTTTGGCCGACCACCCGCAAGGCTACACCCTGCGCACCCAGCTCCTGCGCAGCCTGCGCAAGGCCGCCTACCGCTCCACGCCCGACGGCCACTTCGGCCTGCATAAAAAAGACTACACCCACTTCACCTCGCCCATCCGCCGCTACAGCGATCTGGTCGTTCACCGCGTGCTCGGCGCCTTCCTCGCGCGCCAGGGTTCGCTCGTCGTCGAGGTCACCCGCTCGGGTCCGACCAAGGCCGCCAAACCCGCCTCCGCCGAAAAACTCAAACTTCCCTACAACGCCTCCAAGGCCCAGGAAATGGGCGAACATCTTAGCCTCACCGAGATCAACTCGGCCGAGGCCGAGCGCGAGAGCGTGAAGATCAAGCTGCTCGAATTCTTCGAGCGCGAGCTGCTCAAGAAGACGCCCACGAAGTTCGAGGCCGTCATCACCGACGTGCGCCCCAACGGCTTCTTCATCGAGCTCACCGAATCGATGACCTTCGGCTTCGTGCCCGCCTCCGCGCTGCATGACGACTATTACCAGATCAGCAACGACGGCTCCGCCATGGTCGGCCAGAAGACCAAGAAGAGCTTCGTCATGGCGTCCAAGATTCACGTGAACATCCATAAAGTGGACCGCGTGAAACGCCTCATGGATTTCCGCCCTGTGGTGGAGAAGGCTCCGACGCCGTCCGCGTCGCGCGCGGAAAAACCCGTCGAACAAAAACGCGGCAAAAACCCCGGCCGCCGTCGCCGCTGAGTCATTGTAGGGCGGGGTCGCCGCACCCCGCCGTCCATCAGATCCATCGCACCGCGGCGGGGTGCGGCGACCCC
>CAZOGV010000177.1:0-5722 GCA_964579225.1 uncultured Akkermansia sp.
CGCCAGCCCGCCAAACGGCGTCACCGCCCGCTTTGTCTCGCCTAAAATCGCTTAGGGTCTGTCAGGAAATAAGTGTCGCAAGACGACGCTGAGATTTTGGTCGAGGGCAAGGCGAGCGCGAGGGAGCATCCGCGAGCGGCTGTAACTGAGCGCGCAACACCGCCCCCGGCCAAAAGATCGAGTCAGATTGCGACAATAATTTTCTGACGGGCCCTTAGCGTCCGTCGCCCAAACGCCGAAATTTATGCCGCATCGTTCCGTCCTCTTCGCAGGTATTGGTTTTCATCACCCAACATGCTGGCATCTCTTCGGACGGGACGATGCTCTTTCAATCGCGGTTTCCGGGATAATGGAAATCCTACCTCGACGTGCGCGACGCCGTGGCAGGCATTTTCCTCACCCTGCAATCGGACATCATCCCCAAGGCAATTTTCAACCTTGGCCATGACGATTGCCTTACAGTCATGGAAGTCGCTCACATTGTTCTCAACGAACTTGGGCTGCCCGCGACGCAGATCCGATGCGGAACGACGCCACGTGGCTGACTCGGCGACAGCCCCTTCGTCCACCTCGACACGTCCCGCATCAAGCGCCTCGCCTGGCACACGGAATTCTCCATCGAACGCTCCATCCGCCATATTAATCGTTGCGAAAGGACTGGCACGGAGCGGCGACGAGGATGCCGCCGCTCCGTCAAACCCGGATTCCGGGATTGGACGTAGCTCGCCTCGTGAGAGGCGGGACATGCCAAAACTTTCGCGACGATTAATACCATCCAAGACGTGCTTCGACGCCCGACTGCCGACCCACGCCCGAAAGCTCCAGGGGAACGATAGCGTCACCCAAAGCGCCGCGTCACCAATCCCTCCACGCGACGTTTCGAGCTCGCCACATCCTCCGCCGTCACCCGTGGACTCAGCTCCAACGTAAGCAAGTGCTCCGGCCGCCAGAACTCGCTCACCATCTCGAAATCGATCTCTCCGCTCCCGACCGGCTGGTGGTCCTTTCCCTTCGCGCTCACATCGTGCAGGTGAAAACCCAACAGCCGCCCGGCGTTTTTCTCCAGATGCGCGCGATGGCTTAAAGCCCCCATGCTTTCCTTGATCCGCGCGTGCCCCGTGTCGTGCCAATAACCGCACGCTGTCACCGCGCCGCCCGCGCTCAGCGCCTCGAACAAATCGCCGAAATCATCGTCCATCGGCAGCTCCTCGAATTTTTCCCGATTCTCGCAGCCAAGCCTAACCCCACGCTCGCCGGCATACGCTTCGATCTCGCCCAGACTCGCCAAGGTCCGCGCCCACGCCGGCCCCATGCGACCGCGCAACTTGGCGCAAGCCTTGCCCAACACCGCCTGATACTTCGGCGACGCCATCGTCTCCGCCCCGGGATTGTCGCGCAGATACGCCTGCACTTTCCGCGACGGCGGGAAAAACCAAAACCGCACGCTGCCCAAATGCAGCACGCACACCCGCGCCTTCACCTGCGCCGCGAAATCCAGCGAGCGCTTTGTGTGCCGCAACCACTGGGCATGCTCCCGGTGCTCCGTCGCTGACGGCTCGAACAAATTCGGCGCCGACTGCGTGACTCCCGCCGGCAAGGGACAAAAATTGTGCGTCGAGCTGATCTTGATCACCCCCTCCTCCACCGCCCTCAACACCCCAGGCACCAGCACGATGCGTATGCCATGACTCAACTCCGCATGCGTGAAACCCAAGTCCGCGATTTCACGCAGCATATCGTAACCGTCGTGATGTCGGAACGAATTCCAACAGGTCGATAAAGCGAGGATGGGTTTCACAATAAAGCGGCGACTTCGAAAGCTCGGTAAGGTTCCAAGACAACGCTCGTCAACTCACGCTATTCAACCTCTTCCAGAAACCATGGAAAAATAAAAACCGCGCGAGCGATATTTCGCCGGCGCGGTTCGAGGACGGAAGAGTGTCGTCCGGTCGGAAAAAAATCCGAATTACTCGGCGTAGCGGCGGCGCAGCATCTGGGTGAAGGCCTGGACCTTCTCCTTGCGGCGACGCTTCTCGCAGGGCTTCTCAAAGTAGCGCTTGGCGCGCACGTCTTTGATTACGTTCTCGCGCTCGAGCTTCTTCTTAAGACGGCGGATGGCGCGGTCAACAGGCTCGTTTCTGCGGATTTTGATCTCGATGGGCATGGTGAAAGGGATGCTTGGAAGTTGGGAAAAGTGCAGAGGCAACCGTTCCCGAGCTCCCCCGTCAACGGCTTTTTTCCCCCGCGTTTTTTCCCCCGCGTGGCACGGGCATCTTGCCCGTGATCTTCCGCCTCCAAGGTGGCACGGGCATCTTGCCCGTGATGAAGACGCGTCACGTTCCCGACCCCCGCTTTAAAATCACCTTTCCGAGCCTCCGCGCTTGCCGCGCCCGCCCCGCCCCCTTGCCTTCACCGAACCGTGTCGATTGCCGCCTCCGATTTCGTCCACCTCCACGTCCACTCCGACTACAGCCTGCTCGACGGCGCCTGCAAAGTGGACCGGCTCATGAAGCGCACCGTCGAGCTCGGCCAACCCGCCATCGCTCTCACCGACCATGGCAACATGTTCGGCACCATCGAATTCTTCAACGCCGCGCAAAAAAACAACCTCAAGCCCCTCGTCGGCTGCGAACTCTACCTCGCCCCCGGCTCCCGCCTCGACAAGGCCGGCAAATCCGAGGAGGGCAAAAACTACTACCACCTCGGCGTCCTGGCCAAGGACCTCGAGGGCTACCAAAACCTCCTCAAACTCGTCTCCGACTCCCACCTCCAGGGTTTCTACTACAAGCCCCGCACCGACCTCCCCACCCTCGCGAAATACGCCAAAGGCCTCATCGGCTTCACCGGCTGCCTCGCCTCCGAAGTCTGCCAACACCTCATGCACGGCCGCGAGGCCGAGGCCGACGCCGCCTGCGCCCGCTACGTCGAGATCTTCGGACGCGAAAACTACTTCGTCGAACTCCAGGACCATGGCATCCGCGAACAACGCGACATCGTCCCCGGCCTCCTCGCCCTCGCCGAAAAATACAACCTGAAGACCATCTGCTCGAACGACGTCCACTACGTCAAAGAGACTGACTCCACCTCGCACGACACCCTCCTCTGCATCCAGACCGGCTCCAAGGTCGCCGAGACGAACCGCATGCGCTTCGACTCATCCGCCTTCTACCTCAAGTCCGCCGACGAGATGCTAAAGCTCTTCGGCGAGATCCCCGAATCCCTCACCAACACCCGGCTCGTCGCTGAAATGTGCGACGTCAAAATCCCCTTCCCCAAGGGCTCCGAGCGCTACCCCCGCTACCCCCTTCCGCCCGAGATCAAGGCCCGCCACGCCGAGCACCGCCTCGCCGCCCACTCCTACCTGCTCGACCTCTGTATCAAAGGCCTGAATACACGCTACGGCCACGACTACACCGCCGTCGCCACCCGCGAGATCGTCGCCACCCGCCTCGCCAAACTGCAAAACCTCGAGCCCGGCCAAAAACCCGCCCCGCCCGACTACTCCGACCTCGCCCCCGACGAACTGCTCGTCCTGCGCACCGGCTACGAGCTCTCCATCATCCACGTCACCGGCTTCGACGACTACTTCCTCGTCGTCTGGGACTTCATCAACTGGGCTCGCGAACACGACATCCCCGTCGGCCCCGGCCGCGGCTCCGGCGCAGGTTGCCTCGTCGCCTACCTGCTCGGCATCACCGACATCGACCCCATCCGCTTCGGCCTCCTCTTCGAGCGTTTCCTCAACCCCGAACGCGTCTCCCCGCCCGACTTCGACATCGATTTCTGCATGCGCCGCCGCGTCGAGGTCATCGACTACGTGCGCGAAAAATACGGCCGCGACTGCGTGGCCAACATCATCACCTACGGCACCCTCGGCGCCAAGATGGTCGTCCGCGACGTCTCCCGCGTGCACGACCTGCCCTTCGCCGAGGCCGACCGCCTCGCCAAGATGATCCCCGACGAGCTCAACATCTCGCTCGCCGATTCGCTCACCAAATCCGCCGAACTCAAAGGCGAATACGACCGCAACCCTGTCGCCAAAAAAATCATCGACCAGGGCCTCGTCCTCGAAGGCATGGTGCGCAACACCGGCAAACACGCCGCCGGCATCATCATCACCGAGCAACCGCTCGACGAATTCGTTCCCCTCACCTCGCAGGAAGGCGACGTCACCGTGCAGTTCGACATGGGTGCCGTCGGCAAGCTCGGCCTGCTCAAGATGGACTTCCTCGGCCTCAAGACGCTCACCGTCATCGCCGACGCCGTCGAAAACGTCCGCCGCACCGCCAAGCCCGACTTCGAGCTCGATTCCCGCGACCTCGACGACCCCGTCACCTACGAACTCCTCAACGCCGGCAAAACCATCGGCGTTTTCCAGCTCGAGTCCGGCGGCATGCAAGGCGCCGCCCGCCAGGTCGGCATCTCCACCATCGACGACATCAACGCCATCTCCGCCCTCTACCGCCCGGGTCCGATGGCCTTCATCCCCGACTACGCGCGCGGCAAAAAGGACCCGTCCTCCATCGTCTATCCGCACCCCCTCCTCGAGCCCGTGCTGAAGGAAACCTTCGGCATCATCGTCTATCAGGAGCAGGTGATGGAGTGCGCCAAGGTCATCGGCGGCTACACCCTCGGCGGCGCCGACATGCTCCGCCGCGCCATGGGCAAAAAAGACGTCGACGCCATGGCCAAGGAACGCGTCAAATTCGTCGAAGGCGCCGAACACCTGCACGGTATTCCCTCCGCCAAGGCCCACGAGATTTTCGACCTCCTCAACAAGTTCGCCCAATACGGTTTCAACAAGTCGCATTCCGCCGCCTACGCCGTGGTCGCCTACCACACCGCGTATTTGAAAGCCAACTACCCGGTGCAGTTCATGGCTGCCGTGCTCACCGCCGAGCTGGGCAACTCCGACAAGGTCTCCCACTTCATCGCCGAAGCCGAGGCCATGGGCATCACCGTGCTGGGACCGGATATTAATGAATCGCGCGAGACATTTACCCCGGTGTTCCCCAAGCGTCCCCAGCACGGAATGACGAATGCCCAATGCCCAATGCCCAATGGGCAAACCTCGGCGTCGGCCTCCCCGGGAACGCCGAGCCCCAGCTCGGCCTCCGACTCATTGGTCATTGGTCATTCGTCATTGGTCATTCCGCCGCCAGGCGGCGGCGGCGTCATCCGCTTCGGCCTCGCCGGCATCAAAGGCGTCGGCGAGCAGGCCGGCCAAAAAATCATCGCCGAGCGCGAGGCCAACGGCCCCTTCCGCGACTTCCGCGAATTCCTCCTCCGCGTGGACAGCCGCGCCCTCAACAAACGCGTGCTCGAGTGCCTCGTCGCCACCGGTGCCTTCGACTTCTCCGGCGCCGACCGCGAGGAGCTCTACTACCAGATCGACGCCCACCTCGAAGCCCTCGCCGACCTCATCCGCAAATACCCCGCGCTGCGCAAAAACGACGCCGCCGCCAAACCCGCCGACGACACCCCGAAGGTCGAGACCCTCAGCTTCGACTTCGGCGTCGAGCTCGACGCCCCCCAACCTCCGCCCCCGCTCGACCTGCTCCGCCGCGAATTCGACGACGTCCTCCGCCACATGCGCCCAAGGAGCGGCGACGCCCCCGCCTCCTCCTCCTCCTCCTCCGCCTCCAACACCGCCGCCCTCGGCTTCGGCGATCTTCTCTCATCTGGAGGGCTGGGCTCCGTCCCGGCCGCCCCCCCCGCCCCC
>CAZOGV010000178.1:0-5634 GCA_964579225.1 uncultured Akkermansia sp.
CGGCGGCGATCTTCACGAGCTGGCCGACACCGGTCTGGTCGATCGAGGCGAAGGGGTTTTTCTTCACGATCTCGTTTTCGGTGTAGGCGCCGAGGAAGCTGCCGGAGTCGTCACGCGACATGCCGAGGCAGGTCTGGGTGAGGTCGTTCGTGCCGAAGCTGAAGAACTCGGCGGTGTGCGCGATTTCGTCGGCGGTGAGCGCGCCGCGCGGGATCTCGATCATGGTGCCGACGGAGTAGGCGATCTTCACCTTCTTCTCCTTCTGCACGAGGGCGGCGACCTGGTGGACGATCTCAACCTGGAGATCGAGCTCCTTCTTGAAGCCGACCAGCGGGATCATGATCTCGGGCTTGGCCTTGAAGCCTTTCTTGGTCGCCTCGGCGGCGGCCTCGAGGACGGCGCGGGCCTGCATGCGGGTGATCTCGGGGAACTTGATGCCGAGGCGGCAGCCGCGGAAGCCGAGCATGGGGTTGAACTCGTGGAGCTCATGCACGCGGGCCATGATCTTTTCGACCGGGATGCCGAGCTTCCGGGACAGATCCATCTGCTGTTCCTTGGAGTGGGGGAGGAACTCGTGCAGGGGCGGGTCGAGGAAGCGGATCGTGGCGGGGTAGCCCTTGAGCGCCTTGAAGATTCCGAAGAAGTCTTCGCGCTGGTAGGGGAGGAGCTTGGCGAGGGCGGCTTCGCGGTCGGGGAGGTTGTCGGCGAGGATCATCTCGCGCATGGCGTCGATGCGGTCGCCTTCGAAGAACATGTGCTCGGTGCGGACGAGGCCGATGCCGACGGCGCCGAAGGCGATGGCCTGGCGGGCCTGCTCGGGGGTGTCGGCGTTGGTGCGGACGGAGAGCTTGGTGCTCTGTTCGCACCACTTCATGAGCTGCACGTAGTTCTTATACTTCTCGGTCTTCTGAGCCTGCTTGTCGTTGGAGAGGAGGCCGGAGATGATCTCGGAAGGAGCGGTCTTGATCTGGCCCGCGTAAACGAGGCCGGAGGTGCCGTCGATGGAGAGGAAGTCGCCTTCGCCGAAGGTCTGGCCGTCGATGGTGGCGGTCTTCTTGTCGTAGTCGATGACGACGCCGGCGGCGCCGCAGACGCAGACCTTGCCCATCTGGCGGGCGACGAGGGCGGCGTGCGAGGAAACGCCACCGCGGGCGGTGAGGATGCCCTCGGCGGCGATCATGCCGCGGAGGTCTTCAGGGGAGGTCTCGACGCGGACGAGGAGAACTTTTTCGCCCTTCTCGGCGGCGATGACGGAGCGGTCGGCGTTGAAATAAATCTTGCCGGTGGCGGCGCCGGGGCCGGCGGGGAGGCCGGTAGCGATGACTTTGGCCTTCTTGACTTCGGAGAGGTCGAAGATGGGGGCGAGGAGCTGCTCTAGCTGGTCGGCGGGGTTGCGGAGAACGGCGGTCTCCCAGTCGATGAGTTTTTCCTTCACCATGTCGGCGGCGAACTTCAGGCCGGCGGCGGCGGTGCGCTTGCCGTTGCGGGTCTGGAGCATGAACAGCTTGCCTTCCTGGATGGTGAACTCGACGTCTTGGACGTCCTTGAAGTGCTTCTCGAGGATCGAGCGCACCTTCATGAGTTCGGCGTAGCTCTTGGGCATGACCTTCTTGAGCTTGAGCACGGGCTCGGGGGTGCGGACGCCGGCGACGACGTCTTCGCCCTGGGCGTTGACGAGGAATTCGCCGTAGAACTCGTTAGTGCCGTTGGCGGGATTGCGGGTGAAGGCGACGCCGGAGCCGGAGGTCTCGCCGGTGTTGCCGAAGACCATGGCCTGGACGTTGACGGCGGTGCCCCACTCGGTGGGGATGTTATACTTGCGGCGATAAACGCAGGCGCGGTCGTTCATCCAGGAGCCGAAGACGGCGCCGGCGGCGCCACGGAGCTGGTCCCAGGCGCTGTTGGGGAAGGCTTTTCCGGTGCGGGCTTTGACGAGGGCTTTGAAGCGCTTGATGAGCTCCTGTTGGTCCTCGGCGGTGAGGTCGGAGTCGATGATGTCGCGGTGGTAAACCTCGTGCTTGAAAGTGTGGATGGCGTGCTCGAAGGGATCGTGGTCTTCGCCTTCGCGTTTCTGCACGCCCATGACGACGTCGCCATACATCTGGATGAAGCGACGGTAGCAATCGTAGGCGAAGCGGGCGTTGCCGGTGGCCTTCTCGAGGGCGACGACGGACTGATCGTTGAGGCCGAGGTTGAGGATGGTGTCCATCATGCCGGGCATGGAGTCGCGGGCGCCGGAGCGGACGGCGACGAGCAGGGGCATGCCGGTGGTGGCGCCGAACTTGGTGCCCATGATCTTCTCCATGTTAACGACGGCGGCTTCCATCTGCGCCTGGAGGACGGCGGGGTAGGTGCGCTTGTTGGCGTAGTAGTAGGTGCAGACCTCGGTGGTGATGGTGAAGCCGGGAGGCACGGGGAGACCGATGCGGGTCATCTCGGCGAGGTTGGCGCCCTTGCCGCCGAGGAGGGCTTTCATGGAACCGTCGCCGTCGGCTTTGCCGGCGCCCCAGGTGTAAACGTATTTGATGCCCTTGGCCGATTTGGCGGCAGGGGCGGATTTCTTGGAGGCGACGGGCTTCACAGCCTTTTTCGCGGCGGGTTTTTTGGTGGCTTTGGCCATGTGTGTGGTGGGTCTTGGGAAGGTTTTCGGCATCCCGTGGTGGGGACGCGTAAAGGTGAAACGTAAGACGGGCCCCGGGCGGGGTGTCAACGGCGCGCCCCGGCCAGGTGCAGGAAAGGGCAGAATTTCCCGGGGCTGGGCGGCAGGGTGGGGCAGGGTAGGGCAGGGTAGGGCGCGACCGCCGGGCGCGCCGTGGCTTCGGGCGGCGGGCGGCGGGCCCGGCGGTCCCGCCCTGCCTCAAGCCTTACTTCAGCGTTTGCAGCACCGTCTCGCAGAGACCGGCGAAGGTCTCCTCGGCCAGCGAGAGTTCGCGGCCGCGCAGGTGGGCGATGCCCCATGTGCGCTTGAGTTTGCGCGGGCCGAGGGGCAGGGCGACGAGCGAGCGCTCGGCGAGTTCCTTGCGGGCGACCCAGGGGGCGAGCAGGGCGACGCCCATGCCGACCTTGGCGAGCTCTTTCATGGCGTCGATGCTGCCGAGCTCGATTGTATTGGAAAGTTGAATACACTCGGCGCGGAAGTGTTCCTCGACCATGCGGTGGGTGTAGCTGCCTTTGTTGAAGACGATGACGGTCTCGCCGCCGAAGCTCTCCTTCGGCACGCGACCGGCGGCGGCCCAGGGGTGGGGCGGGGCGACCATGGCGAAGAGCTCGTCGGAAAACAGGCCGCGGAAGGCGAGGTTGTCCTCCTTGTCGGGCTCCAGCATGAGCGCGAGGTCCACCTGGTTTTCGAGCAGGAGGCGGCTCATGTGCGGGCCGTCGCCGACCACGATGCTGAGCGTGCAATCGAGAAAGCTCTGGCGAAATTCGCGCAGCACGGTGGGCAAAAGATGCTGGCAGGTGGTCACGCTCGCGCCGACGCGCAGGCGACCGCGACCCCAGGTGCCGGCCTCCTCCATGGCGGCGCGGGCGTCGTGCATGTCGCGCAGGATGCGTTCGGCGGCGGGGCGCAGTTTTTCGCCCGCCTGGGTGAGGAAGACTTTTTTGCCCACGCGCTCGAAGAGCGGCACGCCCACGTCCTGTTCGAGCGCCTTGATGGTGTGGCTGATCGCGGACTGCGTGAGGTGCAGCTCCTTCGCGGTCTGGGTGAAGCTGCGGCACCGCGCGAGGGTGGCGAAGGCGAGCATCTGGCGGCTGTCGAGCGTGGTGGTCATGCGGCGGGAGCGCGGTTGGTCAAATGAGGAACGGTCATTAATAATATAAAAAGCGTGAACAGCATTTTTGAGGCCAAGCGTTTGGCACGGCACCCGCTGAGCTGCGTTTCATGCCCATGAAAACGTCCGCGCGTTCCCATTCGTCCCCCGTCGCCTGTTCCGCCGCCCCTTCCGGCGGCTCCTCCGCCGGCTCGCCGCTGCGGATCGGTTTTATCCCGCTCACCGACGCGTCGCCGCTCATCGTCGCGCAAACCCAGGGCCTGTTCGCCCGCCGCGGCCTGGAGGTGCGGTTGAGTCGCGAGGTCGGCTGGGCCACGGTGCGCGACAAGATCATCTATCGCGAGCTCGACGCCGCCCACGCCGTCGCCCCGATGGTCATGGCTGCCACGCTCGGGCTCGGCTGCCTGCCCACGCCGTGCGTCACCGCCTACGCGCTCAACGCCCACGGCAACGCCATCACGCTATCGACCGCGCTCTGGAAGCGTGGCGTGCGCGACGTCGATACATTGCGCGAGGAGATCGTGCGCACGCGTCACGAACGCCTGCTCGTGCTCGGCGTCGTGTTCGCCTGCTCCGCGCAAAACATTCTGCTGCGCGATTGGTTGCGCTCCGCGCGCATTGATCCCGACAAGGACGTGCGCATCGTCGTAGTCCCCCCCGCGCAACTGCACCGCAACCTCGCCGCCGGCACGCTCGACGGCTACTGCGTCGGCGATCCGTGGAACTCCCTCGCGGTGCGCGAAAAAACCGGCTGGATCGCCGCCACCTCGGCCGAACTTTCGCCCGGCCATGTGGAAAAAATTTTCATGGTTCGCGAGGATTTCGCGGTCGCGCGCGCCGAGGAACATCTCGCGCTCGTCGCCGCGCTCGCGGAGGCCGCGGTGCTTTGCGACGACCCGGCGTTCCGTCCCGAGCTGGTGAAGCTGCTCGCGCGCCCGGAATATCTCGACGTGCCGGCGCGCATCATCGCGCCCGCCCTCGTTGGCCCCTTCGCGCTCGGCGCCGAGCGGGGCTCGGTCAAGGCGACGGACTACATTCGTTTTCACGCCCGCGAGGCCAACGTGCCCACGCAGGCGCGCGCGCAGTGGATCATCGACGGACTCGTGCGCCACGGCCTCGTGCCCCAGGGCCAGGTCATTCCGCCCGATCTCGTGCGCCGGGTTTTTCGCGCGGATCTTTTCGCCCAGTCCCGCGCCCGCCATGGCGCGCACGCTGCGGTGTGATCCAGTTTCAATGCACAGGTTCCGCTCATCATTTGGATAAATAATTCAAACCGCCTTTCTTGATCCCCGTCTCCCGCTGGCACGCCCGCCGCTACTCCCTTCGTCGTCCGCCACCTGTTTCCAACCGCCACCATCACGATGAAATCTACCGTTCTTCGCTTCTTCTGTTCCGATCTCTTCGCCCGGGCCCGCGCGCCCCTCTCCGTCTAAATCAAAAGATACCCGACCATGACCAAGCATCTTTTTTGTTCATGCTGCGTCCCGATCACACGAGCGCCTTTGGCCACCACCATCTGCTGACCTGCAACCACAGACCAGGCGCTCCACTCACCCATCCGCCAATGTCCAACTCCACCCTGGACTGGAAACGAGCCGCGCGCATTGGCCTCACCATAGGCCTCCTCCAAGTGGCCATCAACCAGGGCGATCGCTGGCTGGGCGACCAAATCGACGCCGCCACCGTTCTCAAGAGCATCCTCTCGCCGCTTCTCACTTTTAGCGTGGCCCTCCTCTCCTCCCGCCGCCCCGCCCAGCTTCCCTCCGCGTCTTCTCCCACCATCAACCACATCGATACCTGATTAATTAGTCCACAGCCGTCCCATAGAGTGAGCGCAAGGGGGTGCAGAGCGCGTTTTCCCGAG
>CAZOGV010000179.1:0-5559 GCA_964579225.1 uncultured Akkermansia sp.
GAAAGCGCTCCGCGCTTCCGCTACATCGGATTCGGGCACTGTGAGCCCCTACCCAATGGAAACGTCGAAGAACCGGATCTGGTTTCAATTCCGGGGTGTCGTCTCGATCCAAGCGTGCGCATAGTTGGCGCGGTCCACCGGCCAGGCGCGCCAGTCGGCGCGGGGTTGGCGGGCGGCGGCAAGGAGGTTGTGGGCCACGACGGCGAGATCGTCGGGCGACCAGTAGTCGGCGGCGCTTGGCGAGGCGGCCGAGGCGGAGGCGCGGGCGGCTTGCGCGGCTTGCGAGAGCACGAGACCGGAGAGCGGCGGGATGGCGCAGCCGAGCGTCACGAGCACGCCTTGGAGGCGGGAGAGCACGCCCTTGCCGCCGGTGCTGTGCTCGGTGACGAGCACCGCGACGGGTTTGCCCAGCCAGAGCGCAGTGGCCTCGGCGGGCGTGGCGTCTTCGAGAAATTTTTGCAGGGGTGAACTCCACGAATCCCAATGCGTGCCGGTCGCGAAGACAAAGGCGTCGGCCGCGCGAAGAGCAGGCTCCAAGCTCGCGAAGGTGCTCGCCGCCGCGTCCGGACCGGCGCCGGAGAGCGTGGCGCGCACGAGCTCGGCGTGCGGCGCGAGCGCGATCTCGAGCGCGGCGAGCAGGCGGGCGGAGTTGCCCCCCGCCCCGGCGAGGGATGCGTTGAGCAACAGGATGCGCGGGCGCGCGACGCCGGGCGTGGCGGAGGAGTCCGCAGCAACGAGGGAGGCGGCGGATGCATGCGCGGCGGCGGCGGCTTTCGCGGGCACGGTGCGCCAGCGCTTCGGAATGAGGAGCAGGGCGAGAAACAGGGCGCCGCACACGTAGGCGCCGGTGAGCATGGCCTCGTTGCCGATTTTGACGGAGGTGGACGCCAGCGTGATTCCAAACAGGAGCGCGACCGGCGCGAGCACGGCGCGCAGGCGCTTCACGATCTCCTGCGGCGGGTTGGGGGTGAAGTCGCGGACGATGGGCTTGCCGTTGGGAATCATGCGGGGAGGAAAGAAGCACTTCACCGCCGGCGCGCGGCGCGGTCAATGGGCGCGTGCGGGGCGGTGTGATCGAGGTGGGGCGGGACCGCTGGGCCCGCCGTGCCGTAGGCCAGACCGTGGGTCTGGCTTGCGGCGCGCCCAGCGGTCACGCCCTACCTGCGGAGCGGCGCGCCCAGCGGTCACGCCCTACCTGCGGAGCGGCGCGCCCGGCGGTCACGCCCTACCACTTTGCCACACAGACAGCGTGCGGGCTGGCGTCGGACGCGGGTTTTGGCCAACTCTGCGCGCATGGCCTGGCGCATCGACGAGCAACTCATCCGCGGAGAAATCGACAACCGCACGCGCGGGCGCGTGACCGGACAGCTCTGGTTCATCGGGCGCGCCGAGCCGATGGTGCTGGAGCTGGAGGGCAACGCGTGGCGCGACGTGGCGGGGCACGTGTTGCGCTTCACCAATCCCGCGCCGAAACCGCCGGAGCGCGAGGGCGGGCTCGACGGTTTCGCCGCCGAGCAACGCGGCGTGGTGGGCGACATAACCGCCTCGCGCAAAGTGAAGGTGCCCGACTGCTCGATGGAAGAACTCATGGCCTACATCGAAGCGGGGAAAAAGTTTCCCTGGCACTGGGGCAACAGCCTCCACCTCGAATGGCATTCCGAGCGAAACGGCCGCGTGGTCGTCGAGAGCGCGAGCTACCAGATCGAGATCGACCCCGAGGCCGCGTGGTCGATGAGCGAGGCGGACGAGAAAGAGCAGCGCGCCGCCAACAGTCGCGCCATGATCGCGTTCATGGAAAAACTCACCGGCGCGGTCGATTTGAGCGAGGTGCAGATCGAGGATCTTTCCTTTGACGAGATGGACGAGGATAACGACGACGAGGACGAGGATGACGACGCGCCGACCAGCGAAGCGGAGGCTCAGGCGGACTCGGATCAGGCGCGCATGGATTTGTTGTTGGATCGCGTGCTCGCGCGCTACGAACGCGCGCGAGAGGCGGGCGAGGAGCCTGACTACGAACGCATCATGGAAGAGGAGCGCAACCGCCTGCGACGCGAGCGCGGCGAGCCCGAACCCGAGCCGCTCACGCCCGAGGAAGAGGCGGAGCGCGCGGCGTGGATCGACGAGATGAACGCGGCCGCCGAGGACGCCTTGGCGAATGCGAAGGCCGACGAATGGAAGGATGACGACGACGAGGATCGCGACCACCCGTTGGTGGCGCGTTGCGTGACGCTGCAGTCGCGTTTTCGGAAGGACTATGAGGAGCGGGGTTGGGTGCGGAAAGACGATTCGCAGGAGCATCCGTTGAATGAGCTTTTGATCGGCGTGATGTTTGCCGGACCGAAGCTCGCGGGGGCGCTCAACTCGCTCGACGACGACGAGGATTGGCCGCCCGAGCCGCTCTTCGCGGGCAACACCTTGGTGCGTTTGAAAAAAACGCGCGGTCATCTGCGCGACGCGTTGGCCGGAGCGGATGCGGCGGCCGAGCAGGGCCTCGCGGACGCGGCGTGGCTGGCGGTCGCGCGAGCCGAGGTGGTGAAGCTCATCGCCGAAGTGGAGACGCTGATTGCCGAAGTGCGCGCGGTGCTGGAGGCGGCGGGGGAGCAGGAGGAGGACGAAGCGTGAGGCGGGTGATGTTCGCTGAATCGTGGCCGCGCTCGTGAGAGCGTGGATCAGGCAGTGTTCACGGCAGGGCGAGTTCTTTCCGGATCGACGCGTGGGAGTGAACGCGGTCGGACTGGACCCGACCGTTGGTCGGGTTGCCAGACCAGCGGTCTGGCCTACAAACGGACTCACAGCGGCTCAGTGCCTTCGCTCAGGATGCGGAGGTAGGCGTCGTAGGCGAAGACGCGGTTGCGCGGGGTGCCGGTGAGTTCACGGGCTATTCCGAGTTCGACAAGTTTTTCCAGGGCTCCGTTCACCGGCGGAAACGACAGGTCCAGGGTCGTGGCGGCGGCGCGCGCGGTGGTGGAGAGTTGCTTTTGCAGCAGGCGGTGAACGCGGAGCGTGGTGGTGGCGGCGCGACCGAGCGTTTCGATGCGTTGCGCGTCGGCGGCGAAGAGCGCGATCACTCGCTTCACTGTGCCCGCGGCCTGCTCGGCGGTGTCGGCCACGCCGCGGAGGAAAAAAAGTATCCATTCTTCCCATACGCCTTCCGTGCGCACGCGTTGGAGCAGGTCGTAATATTCGGCGCGGTTTTTTTTCAGGTGCAGCGACAAATACAGCAGGGGCTGGCTCAGTATCTTGTCATGGCAGAGGAGCAGCGTGATGAGCAGGCGACCGACACGGCCGTTGCCGTCGAGGAAGGGATGGATGGTCTCGAATTGAACGTGGGCGAGCGCGGCTTTGATGAGCGTGGGCGTGGTCTCGTCGTGGAGAAATTTCTCCAGAGCGCTCAACGTTTCGAGCAGATGATCGGGCGGCGGGGGCACAAAGGCGGCGGTGCCGGGACGGCTGCCGCCGATCCAGTTTTGCGAGGTGCGGAATTCGCCGAGTTGTTTTTGATGGCCTCTTCCTTTCCGCAGGAGTTCGCCGTGGATTTCACGCAGCAAGCGGAGGCAAAGCGGGAAGCCTTCCTGCAGGCGGGCTAAGCCGTGGTTCATCGCGGCGACGTAGTTGGAGACCTCCTGAACGTCGTCGATGGGCGCCCCGGGCAGGTCGGCGGCCTCAAAGCGCAACAGGTCGTCGAGCGTCGATTGGGTGCCTTCAATCTGGGAGGAAAGCAGGGCTTCTTTGCGGATGTAGCTGTAGAGAAACAGCGACGGGTCGGGCAAAAAATCGGTCACGCTGTCGAGTTTGCCGAGAGCGACGGACGCACGCTGGAAAGCCGATTGAAGCGCGCTATCCCATACGATTTGCGGCTCAGGCGGCAGCGGATGGGGAATAAAAGCCTTCCACGTCTCACCAGCGACGGTTTGCGGGAAAAGAACGCCAGATTTACCCCTTTGCATAACAAAGAGTTAACGGGAATGATTGGCGCGAGTCAAGAGGCTATTAATACTTGTGGCAATAAAACTTAATAGTTCGGGGACTATGAAGCGAGCGCTTAATAGCGCAGGGGGCTATTAAAGGATATGGGGATTTCGTTTAATAGGGACGATAGGGATAGCACATTGGGGTCAATGCGCGCCACCTTCAGCAAGTCACGCCAAGATCTGGCGGAGGCTGTCGAGGTCCATGACGGCGGCGAGGCTCTCTTCTTGGATGACGGCGTCGGCGAGGGCGGATTTTTCGCGCTGAAGGAGGCGGATTTTTTCCTCCACCGTTCCTTCCGCGATCAGGCGGTAGGCGGTCACGGGCTTCGTCTGGCCGATGCGGTGGATGCGGTCTATCGCCTGCGCCTCGGCGGCGGGGTTCCACCACGGATCGTAGAGGATCGCATAGCTCGCGGCGGTGAGGTTGAGGCCGAAACCGGCGGCTTTGAGCGAGAGAAGGAAGACCGTTTTGGTCGGGTCGCTCTGGAAGGTCTCGACGAGTTCGGCGCGGTTTTCGGTCGCGCCGGTGAGGATGAGGTGGCCGATGTTTTCCTTGGCGAGGCGCGCGCGGATGATGTTCAGCATCTCGACGAATTGGCTGAAGACGAGGACCTGGTGGCCCTCTTCGGCGAGCTCTTCGACGCGCTCCATGAGGGCGTCTAGTTTGGCGCTGGGCAGGTGGGCGTGGGCGGGGTCGATGAGCGCGGGGTGGCAACAAATCTGGCGCAGGCGGAGCAGGCTCGCGAGCACGTGGAAGCGCACCGCGTCGAGCGCGCTCTTGGTGTCGATGCCGAGGAGGTGGGCGCGGGCGCGCTTGAGTTCGGCGTCGTAGAGGCGGCGTTGTTCGCCTTCGAGTTCGACCACGATCTCGTCTTCGGTGCGCGAGGGGAGGTCGGGCGCGGCCTGGGTCTTGGTGCGGCGAAGGAGGAAGTGGCGCACGCGGCGGTGCAGGCGGGCGAGGGCCGCCGGGTCGGTCTCGTTGTATTGGCGGCGGAAGGACGGCTGGTCGCCGAGCAGGCCGGGCTGGGCGAAGGCGAAGAGGCTCCAGAGATCGGCGAGGCGGTTCTCGATGGGCGTGCCGGTGAGCACGACGCGGCGGCGGGCGTGCAGGGAGCGCGCGGTGATGGCGACTTGGCTGCGCGGGTTTTTGATGAACTGGCCTTCGTCGAGCACGACGGCGTCCCATTGCTCGTCGCGGAAGCGCGAGGCGTTGAGGCGGAGCTGGGTGTAGTTGGCGACGACGATGTTGGCGGCGGGCAGGCGTCGGCGCGCGGGATCGAAGGCGGCGATGGTGAGACCGGGCGCGAAGCGGGCGGTCTCGACCAGCCAGCCGTGGGTGACGCTCTTGGGGCAGACAACGAGGGCACGGAGGGCGGGGGGCGAAGAACGAAACGGCTCCGCCGTTCCGCTACGATCAGAGGGATGATCGGCGAGGTGGAGGAGCCAGGCGAGGGTTTGCACGGTTTTGCCGAGGCCCATGTCGTCGGCGAGCACGCCGCCGAAACCTTGGGCGGAGAGGTGCGCGAGGAATTGGTATCCATCAAACTGATACGGGCGGAGGGTCGCGGTGAGGCCGGCGGGCAGG
>CAZOGV010000180.1:0-5545 GCA_964579225.1 uncultured Akkermansia sp.
CGTTAAGCCCCCCGGCCGAACCTCTTTTTACCTCACGCTATGGGACGGCTGTGCTCGCTATCCTATCCCTTAAGCGCGGATTTCGACTACTCCGAGTAGCTCCAAAACTCGATCTGCAGCCGGTCAAAAACGACCTCGCCGACCTCATGGTCTTTGGTGACGCAGCCGCTATCGAGCAGGCCGTGCACAAAGGATCGAGGTGCCCTTCCCCCCTCGGCCGCATGGGCGCCGTATCTTTCGCGGTGCTCGAACCCATCGCCGAGGTTTACGCCAAAATCGACGCGCAGGAGAAGTTCGTCCACGATTTCGTCGCCGCTTGGAACAAGGTGATAAACGCCGACCGCTTCGACCTCCGCTGAGCGCGCCCAAATCGCCCCTACGTCGGAGTCCGTCGCAAGCGACGCGCCGCCCGATCCACCATCCCCTACCCCGCGTCGCGCAAGCGCTCGATCTCCACGATCATCGCCGCGCGCCGCGCCGCCGGCACGTCGGCCACGCGCCAGCCGTTGATCGCCACCCGCGCCAGCTCCGCGCGTGTGAAGCCTGCCTCGTCGGCGAGCGCGCGATATTCGTCGAGTATCGTATTATTGAATACGAGCTGATCGTCCGTGCTCACCGTGCAGTTAATCCCGGCCGCCATCAACGCGCGCAAGGGATGCGCCGCCATGTTCTGAAACACCTGAAGCTTGATGTTGCTGATCGGTGTGATGTCGAAGGTCACCCCGCGCTCCGCCGCGAGCGCCATGACCGCCGGGTCCTCGATGGAGCGCACCCCGTGCTGCACCCGCGTGACGCCGAGTTGCTCGATCGCCTCGCGCACGCGATGCGGCCCGTCGAACTCGCCCGCGTGGCACTTGGTGACCTTGCCCGCCGCTCGCAACCGCGCCCAAATCTCCGCCGTCCAGGGTTCGGTCGGCACGGGTTCATGGCCGTGCAAATCGACCCCGGCGATGCCGTCGATATTTACCAGGTCGTCGATCAATTCGCGAACCTGCCCCTGATAATCGGTGCGCAGCATGCCGGCGAAGAGCCGCACCTCCAGCCCGGGCGGCACGGCGGCATGGATGGCCGCGACGATCTCACGCACCGGCGCATTGATGAAGTGCGCGACGGCCAGGTGAAAGCTGCACTCCACGTAGCGCACATTCGCCACCACATGCTTTGCGAAAGTCAGCCGGGCCGACTCGTAGTAACGTTCCGGCGAAGTGAACCACGGCAAGGCATGCCCGAGCAAAATCTCGTCGAACTTCGGAAAGCTCGGAAACCGATAATCCGGCGCGTGAAAGTAGGGCTCCGGCGGATACACGTCGGGCTTCCACGCGTGCAGCAGTTCGTAGGGCAGCGAGCCGTCGAGATGCAGATGCGTCTCGGTCTTCGGCAGCGCGCGGATGTAGGCGTCGAGAGAGGCGGTGGAGTCGGACATTTTTGAACCGCTAAATTACGCTAAAGAGCGCTAAACCGGAAAAGCCCAACCGCTGGTTCGTTCGTTTGATTTAGCGGACTTAAGCGAGCTTTAGCGGTTACCTTATTCTTTTCCGAGCAGGTATTCGGGGTTCAGTTTGTGCAGCGTCTTCGGCACGAAGAGCCCGTCCTTGCGGATGAGTTTGCCGTCGAACCACACCTCGCCGCCGCCGTATTCGGGGCGCTGGATGTTCACCATGTCCCAGTGGACCTGGCTCTTGTTTCCGTTGCCCACGCCCTCGTAGGCCTGGCCGGGGGTGAAGTGGAAACTGCCCGCGATCTTCTCGTCGAAAAGGATGTCGCGCATCGGCTCGCGGATGTGCGGGTTGAAGCCGAGGGCGAACTCGCCGATGTAGCGCGCACCCGGGTCGCTATCGAGAATCTCGTTGAGGCGTTTGGTGTTGTTCGCCGTGGCCTCGACGATTCGGCCTTTCTTGAAGACGAGGCGCACGTGCTCGAAGGACGTACCGAGATAGACCGAAGGGGTGTTGTATTGAATGACGCCCTCGACCGAGTCCTTCACCGGGCAGGAAAACACCTCGCCGTCGGGTATATTGCGCAGGCCGCCGCAGGTCTGCGCGCCGATGCCCTTGATCGAAAAAGTGAGATCGGTGCCGGGGCCCTTGAGGTGAACGCGGTCGGTTTTTTCCATCAGGGCCTTGAGCGCCTTCATGCCCGGGATCATGCGGGAGTAGTCGAGGGTGCAGACCTTGAAATAAAAGTCCTCGAAGGCCTCGGTGCTCATGCCGGCCTGCTGGGCCATGGCGGCGGTGGGCCAGCGAAGCACGACCCACTTGGTTTTGTTCACGCGGTGATCGAGCACGGGCTTCATGAGCCGCGCGAAAAGCTGCACGCGCGCCGAGGGCACATCGGAGGATTCGAAAATGTTGTCCGAACCACGCAGCGCGATGTAGGCGTCCATCTTCTGCATGCGCTTCAGCTCGACCTCGGCGTGCGCGGCGAACTGCCCCTCCTCGGCGCCGAGCATCAGCTCGCGGGTCACGCGGGCGTGGTGAAGTTGCACGAGAGGAAAGGCGCCGCGGGCGCGCACCGCGCGCACCAGCGAGATCACCATGGCTTCGGGGACATCGAAGGCATCGATGAGGACGCGTTCACCTTTTTGAAGGTCGCAGGAAAAGCCGGCTAGACCGGCGGCGAGTTTGTCGAGGCGGGGGTCGGAGAGCATCGGTAAAGGCTCCAGACCAGATGCAGCCCCGCCGCGCTCGCAAGGGCTAAAGGCGCGCGGCCAGACTGCCTCCGCCACCTGACCCGCTTTCGGCCGGGAAACAGATGCGGCCCACCGCGTCGTCAAAACCGTTCGCGCCGCGCAAAATCTCGATCTCCAGCCGCAGATAATAGATCGGCACCGGGCAAGGCATGCCGTCGGGGATGCGCACCGCGTCCTTCTCCGTCGTCACGATGTAATCCACCTGTTTCTCCAAGGCCTCGGAGAATATCTCCACGAAGTCCTCGTAGCTAAAACGGTAGTGGTCGAGGAAGCGCCGCGTGAACTCGATGCGTCCGCCCAGATCGCGCACGAAGGCCTCAAAGCTCTCCGGCACCGCGATGCCGGAAAACGCCCCCACCCGCTTGCCGTCGAGATCCGCCAGCGGCCGACGCTCCGCCGCGCCGAGGCGCTGCAAAAACTGTGGCTTGTGCGCGCATTCGATCACGTTGACCCCGGGATTGTGGCGCTGGATCAGCTCCTCGAGTTCCTGGTCGCGACGCCCGTCCGACTTGGTGAGGAAAACATAGCTCGCGCGGCGCAGATGCTTGATCGGCTCGCGCAAAATGCCGCGCGGCAAAAGCTGCCCGTTGCCGAAGGGGTTGGTCTTGTCCACCAGCAGCAAATTCAGTCGGCCCTTGAGCGGCAGATACTGGAAACCGTCGTCGAGGATCAGCGTGTCGCAGCGGAATTTCTTGATCGCGAAAACCCCCGCCTTAACCCGGTCCTTGTCCACCAGCACGACCACGCCCGGCAGATTGCGCGCCAGCATGTAGGGCTCGTCGCCGGCCTTCTCGGAGTCGAGCAACACGTCGCGTCCGTCGCTCACGATACGCGGCGGCGGCGCGCTGGTGTGCGTGAACCACCACAGGATTTTTTTCCACGCCGGCGGAGCCTTCGAGCGATAGCCACGCGACAAAATGGCGACCTTGCGCCCGCGATCCCGCAGCGCGCGCGCCAGCATTTCCACCACGGGCGTCTTGCCCGTGCCGCCCACCGTGAGGTTGCCCACCACCACGACCAGACATCCGAGCGGCTGGTCGTGCAGGATGCGCTTCCGGTAAAGCCACCAACGTGCCTGCACCACGCCGTTAAAGATCCACGACAACCCATGCAAGAAACCGGCAAAAACCGTCGGCCCCATGCCCTCGCGCCGCCCGAAGATCACGTCGATCGTGAACTGCTCGAAGCTGTTGAGTTTGCGTTTTAACCAGTGGGACATGCGCGGCTGTGGCTCCCAAACAGGCGACCCCGCGCGCGGGGTGCAAGCATCCGCGACACGAAGCCTCCCGGGAGCGCCGGCTTTTATGCGCCGGGGAGCATTCTGCCGGCATCCGTCGCCTCTCCGTCCTCGCGATTCCGGTTTTCCCCTTGCGGCGACCGCCCCCCGGCGCGACGTTCCACCTTTCGTTTCTCAGCAACTCAACGAACTTTTCACCATGGCAGACACCTCTACGGAATACGACCTCATCGTCATCGGCGGCGGCCCCGCCGGCTATGCCGGCGCCATTCGCGCCGGACAGCTCGGCAAAAAAGTCGCCTGCATCGAAATGGAGCGCGCCGGCGGCACCTGTCTCAACTGGGGCTGCATTCCCACCAAGGCCCTGCTCAAGAGCGCCGAGCTCTACGTGAAGATGAAAAAAGCCGAGACCTTCGGCCTCTCCGCCAAAGAGGTCTCCTTCGACTTCGCCACCGTCATGGAACGCTCCCGCGGCGTCTCCGCCCAGATGGCCAAGGGCATCGAGTTCCTCTTCAAAAAGAACAAGGTCGATTACTTCGTCGGCAAGGCCGCCGTGCCCGCCGCCGGCATGGTCGAGATCACCGAGGGCGACAAAAAAGGCACCTTTCTCAAAGCCAAAAACATCCTCGTCGCCACCGGCTGCAAGATGCGCCGCATCCCCGGCCTCGAGGTGGACGGCGAACGCGTGATGACCTCCCGCGAGGCCCTCGCCAACCGCAAGCAGCCCAAGTCCATCGTCATCGTCGGCGCCGGCGCCATCGGCATCGAGTTCGCCTATTTTTTCAACGCCCTCGGCACCCAGGTCACCGTGGTCGAGATGCTCCCGCAAATCCTCCCCGTCGAGGACGAGGAAGTCTCCAAGACCCTGCACCGTTCCCTCGAAAAGCAGGGCATCAAGATCCACCTCAACACCAAGTGCGAAAACTTCCGCGTCGGTAAGTCCTCCGTGAAGGTGGACCTCATCGAGGGCGACAAAAAGACCGAGGTCGAGGCCGAGGTTCTCCTCTCCGCCATCGGCGTCGTCGCCAACATCGAGGGCGTCCTCGGACGCGGCGCGCAGGTCGAGCTCGACCGCGGTTACATCAAGGTCAACGAGCGCTACGAGACTTCGATCAAGGGCATCTACGCCGCCGGCGACATCATCGGGCCGCCCTGGCTCGCCCACATCGCCACCTTCGAGGCCGTCAACGCCGTCAACGGCATCTTCGGCGGCCACGCCAAGCGCGTCGGCGGCTTCCCCGGCTGCACCTACTGCCAGCCCCAGGTCGCCTCGACCGGTCTCACCGAGAAGGCCGCCAAGGAAAAGAAACTCGATTACAAGGTCGGCAAATTCCCCTTCACCGCGTCCGGCAAGGCCGTCGCCTCTGCCGACAGCGAAGGCTTCGTCAAGGTGCTCTCCGACGCCAAGACCGGCGAGATCCTCGGCGCCCACATCATTGGTAGCGACGCCACCGAGCTCATCGCCGAATACGGCCTCGCCATCGGCCTCGAGGCTACGATCGAGGACATCCACCACACCATCCACGCCCACCCCACCCTCTCCGAGGCCGTGGCCGAGGCGGCAGCCGCCACCACCGGCGAAGCCGTGCACATCTGATCCGCTTGGTTCGTTGCATTCT
>CAZOGV010000181.1:0-5466 GCA_964579225.1 uncultured Akkermansia sp.
AGACGCTTTCCCGCCACGGCCCGCTCAATTGCAGGAAAAAGGTGCGACTCTCCGCCACCTGCGAGGCCAGCAGCGAAGGGTCGTCCACCGAGTCGATATTCTCCATGCTCTGGTCGCTATCCTCCATTCACAACCTTGGCCAATCTGATAAAGTAAGGAGGTCGATAATCGACATTCATCCACCCAACCCGTCCCCCATCCCCGCCGCCCAAAAAGCGCCCCGCATCCCCGCCATGCCCTCCGTCAAAAAACTCCCCAAAAAGTCCGTCTATCTCGTCGCCAACGGCGACCTTCGCCAATCCGCCAACGAAAAGTGCTGGCCCGCCCAGGCCGCCATGGAAAAACAGCTCGCCGAGGTCGTCGCCTCTTTCGGCTACAAGCTCGTCCGCGCCCACCCCTACAAGAAGGACGTGAAGCACGGCTTCATCGGCTCGCAAAAAGAAGGCATGGAGGTCTTCGCCGGCATCGACCCCACCGCCCCCCTCATCGTCGCCGAATGCGTCTGGCAGTATTCGCACCACCTCCTCCACGGCCTCATCTCCCACCGCGGCCCCATCCTCAATGTCGCCAACTGGTCCGGCACCTGGCCCGGCCTCGTCGGCATGCTCAATCTCAACGGCTCCCTCACCAAGGCCGGCGTCAAATACTCCACCCTCTGGAGCGAAAACTTCGACGACACCCTCTTCCTCGGCGGCCTCGAAACCTGGCTCAAGGGCGGCGCAGTCAAACACAAGACCACCCACGTCAAGGCCCTCGCCAAGGCCTCCCTCCCGCCCAAGGCCAAGACCGTCGCCAAAAAAATCGCCGACGATCTGCGCGTGAAAAAATCCATCATGGGCGTCTTCGACGAAGGCTGCATGGGCATGTATAACGCCATCATCCCCGACGAGCTCCTCTTCCCTGTCGGCGTTTACAAGGAACGCCTCTCCCAGTCCGCCCTCTACTACGCAGCCACCCAGGTCTCCGACGCCGAGGCCAAGGCCGTGTTCGACTGGTATAAAAAGAAAGGCCTCAAATTCCACTTCGGCAAAGACGAGGCCACCGAGCTCACCGAGCGCCAGGTCCTGCTCCAGTGCAAAACCTACATCGCCGCCGTGCGCATCGCCGACGAGTATGGCTGCGAGACCATCGGTATCCAGTATCAGCAGGGCCTCAAGGACCTCCTCCCCGCCTCCGACCTCGTCGAGGGCACGCTCAACTCCACCGAACGCCCGCCCGTCAAACGCGCCGACGGCTCCGTCATCCGCGGCGGCGAACCCATCCCCCACTTCAACGAGGTGGACGAATGCGCCGGCCTCGACGGCCTCTTCACCGACCGCGTCCACAAAGCCCTCGGCCAGCCCCGCGCCAACACCCTGCACGATCTGCGTTGGGGCGATTGGGATAAATCCGGCACCACGTCCGAATATGTGTGGGTGTTTCTCATCTCCGGCAGCGCCCCCGCCGACCACCACATCGGCGGCTGGGCCGGCTCCGACTCGCACCGCCAGCCTTCCATGTATTTCAAGCTCGGCGGCGGCACCCTGCGCGGCATCGCCAAGGTCGGCGAGATCGTCTGGAGCCGTGTCTTCGTCGAGAACGGCAAGCTCAAGATGGACCTCGGCCGCGCCAAGGTCATCAGCCTCCCGCAGGAGGAAACCGAGCGCCGCTGGCAAGAGACCACCTACCAATGGCCCATCATGCACGCCGTCACCTATGGCGTCAGCCGCGACCAGATGATGGCCCGCCACCAGAGCAACCACATCCAGGTCGCCTACGCCAACAGCGCCAAGGAGGCCGATCTCGCCCTCTACACCAAGGCCGCCCTCGCCGCCGAACTCGGCATCGAGGTCGCCCTCTGCGGCACCAAAGCCGACGGCAAGGCATTCTAAGGAACCGCCCTGCGGTTCCCCTCGTTCTCGTTCTCATTCTCGTTCCTCGTTCTCGACCGCTTCGGTTCCGCCTGCGGCGGGAGAACGAGAACGAATAAGAGAACGAGAAAGATTTTTCCTAACTTCTCCGCCCCGCTCCCATGTCCCTCGATCCTCTCCTCACTCTCTCCCACCAGCTCGGCCGCGAAGAGCGCCGCCTCGCCATCCTCGGCGAAGGCAACACCTCCATGCGCCACGACGCCGACACCTTCACCGTCAAGGCTTCCGGCTCCAACCTCGCCACCCTCTCCGCCCCCGGCACCGCCACCTGCCGCTTCGACAAACTCATCCCGCTCCTCTCCGCCGAGAGCATGACCGACGCCGCCGTGGACGAAGCCCTCTTCGCCGCGCGCGTTTCCACCGAGATGAAAAAACCTTCGGTCGAGGCCATCTTCCACGCCTACCTGCTCACCCTCCCCGGCGTGAACTACGTCGGCCACACTCACCCCATCGCGGTCAACGCCCTGCTCTGCTCGAAGTACGCCCGCACCTTCGCCACCCGCCGCCTCTTCCCCGACGAGATCGTGTGCTGCGGCGTCGAAAGCGTCTTCGTTCCCTACACCGATCCCGGCCTCAAACTCTCCCAAGCGATCAAGACCGCCACCGAGGACTACATCAAACGCGTCTCCCGCCCGCCACGCGTCATCCTCCTCGAAAACCACGGCCTCATCGCCCTCGGCGCCACGCCCGAGGCCGTGCTCGCCGCTACCCTCATGGCGGTCAAAGCCGCCGAGATCTTCGCCGGTGCGTCCGCCATCTCCGGCGGCGCCGAGCCGCAGTTCCTGACCCCCGAGCAAGTCGAGCGCATCGCCGGCCGCCCCGACGAACACTACCGCCAAAAAGCCCTCGGCCTCTGACATATTCTTCATCCTGGAGGGCGGGGCTCCGTCCCCGCCTCCCTGCCTCCCCGCTCCATGCCCCCCGCTCCCCGCTCAACCCATCCCGTCCGCTCCGCCGGCCGATACCGATGCCACTGCCTGGGCGTAATTCACAACACATCGCCCGCGCCCTCCCCCTCGGCCCTGTCTGGGACGAGTTCTACCGCCGCCACAACACCCCCGCCGGCCTCGATTTCATGACCGAAATCGCACGCTACGAAACCGCCGTCCTCTCCCGCCGCTAGCCCCCACCCTCCACCCTAAATCTTCAGGTCTCCGACCTCAGGTTTCAGGTCTCATCCCTCATCCCTCTCCGTCCGCCCACTTTCCCTAACCCACCCATCACCATGTCCACCGCCTACACGCACGTTAACTACCTCTGGGACGACGCCAAAGCCGCCGCCCTCGATCCCGTCGGTCGCCTCGTCTATCGCTCCAACATCCTGGGCTCCGACCAGCGCATCACCAACACCGGCGGCGGCAACACCTCCTCCAAGCTCCCCGGCAAGGACCCCATCACCGGCAAAGACGTCGAGGTCCTCTGGGTCAAAGGCTCCGGCGGCGATCTCCGCACCGCCGGCCGCGAATTCTTCTCCTCCCTCTATCAAGAAAAACTCCTCGCCCTCCAAGGCGTTTACAACGCCCGCCCCGACAAGGGCCTCAAGACCGAGGCCGAAGACGCGATGGTCGCCATGCAGGCCCACGCCACCTTCAACCTCAACCCCCGCGCCTCCTCCATCGACACCCCCCTCCACAGCTTCCTCCCCGGCAAGTTCGTGGACCACATGCACCCCAACGCGATCATCGCCATCGCCGCCTCCGCCAACTGCGAGCAACTCACCCAGGAAATCTTCGGCGGCCAGATGGCCTACGTCCCCTGGATGCGCCCCGGCTTCGAGCTCGGCCTCGCCATGCAGGCCATCTCCAAGGCCAACCCCTCCACCCGCGCCATCATGATGGGCCAGCACGGCTTCATCTCCTGGGCCGACGACGAAAAAGCCTGCTACACCTGGACCCTCGACTGCATCGAAAAAGCCTCCGCCTACATCGAGGCCAAATACGCCGCGAAGGGCGGCGACGCCAAAGCCTTCGGCGGCCAGAAATACGCCACCCTCCCCGAGGCCGAACGCCGCGCCACCCTCGCCTCCATCCTCCCCTGGCTCCGCGGCCAGGTCTCCCAACAAAAACGCTTCATCGGCACCATCCAGGACGACTCAAAAATCCTCCGCTTCGTCAACTCCGCCGACGCCCCGCGCCTCGCCGCCCTCGGCACCTCCTGCCCCGACCACTTCCTCCGCACCAAGATCAAGCCCCTCTACGTGGACTGGAACCCGCAGTCCGAGGACGCCGCCGCGCTCAAGCTCAAGCTCGCCGCCGCCCTCGACCAATACCGCGTGGACTACACCTCGTATTACAACGTCTGCCGTCGCGCCAACTCGCCCGCCATGCGCGACCCGAATCCCACCGTCGTCCTCATCCCCGGCCTCGGCATGATCGCCTGGGGCAAGGACAAATCCGAATCCCGCGTCACCGCCGAATTCTACAACTGCGCCGTCGAGGTCATGCGCGGTGCCGAGGCCATCGACAAATACATCGCCCTCCCCCAGCAGGAGGCCTTCGACATCGAGTATTGGCTGCTCGAAGAAGCGAAACTCCAGCGCATGCCCGCCGAGAAGGAACTCGCCCGCCAAGTCGTCGTCGTCATCGGCGCCGGCTCCGGCATCGGCAAGGAAACCGCCCACCGCCTCGCCAAAGACGGCGCCCACATCGTGTGCGTTGACCTCAACGAAGCGGCAGCCCAAGCCACCGCCGCCGAACTCTCCGCCAAGCTCGGCCAAGGCATCGGCGTCGCCGGCACCGGCGTATCGAACTGCGGCCCCGCCGTCGGCTTCGCCGCCAACATCACCGACCGCGCCTCCATCCGCGCCATGCTCGACCAGGTCGCGCTCGCCTACGGCGGCTTCGATTCCATCTGCGTCACCGCCGGCATCTTCGTCCCCTCCGACACCACCGGCCACATCCCCGACGACAAGTGGGCCCTCACCTTCAACATCAACGTCACCGGCAGCTACCTCGTCGCCGACGAAGCCTACAAGACCTGGAAACAACAGGGCCTGCGCGGCAACCTCGTGCTCACCACCTCGGCCAACGCCGCCGTCGCGAAAAAAGGCTCGCTCGCCTACGACACCTCGAAGGCCGCCGCCAACCACCTCGTGCGCGAACTCGCCATCGAGCTCAGCCCGCTCGTCCGCGTGAACGGCGTCGCCCCCGCGACCGTCGTGCAAGGTTCGGCCATGTTCCCGCGCGACCGCGTCATTGGTTCGCTCGCGAAATACGCCATCCCCTACAAGGACGACGAAGCCACCGAGTCCCTCGTGACGAAGCTCGCGCAGTTCTACGCCGACCGCACCCTCACCAAGGCCCCGATCACCCCCGCCGATCAGGCCGAAGCCTACTTCCTGTTAGTCACGCAACGCCTCAGCAAAACCACCGGCCAGATCGTCACGGTGGACGGAGGTCTGCACGAAGCCTTCCTGCGCTGAGCGGGTGGCGCGCGTTGACCTCAACGCGCGTTCCGTCCTCTCCCCCGTCGTGGTGACGGGGCCCGCGCGAAGGTCGTGTGGTGCGACCAACGCGCGGCGCAGGCCCAGTTAAAAACCAAAGAATGTAGGGCGGGG
>CAZOGV010000182.1:0-5460 GCA_964579225.1 uncultured Akkermansia sp.
CAAGGGCGACCACGAAGACCTTGCCGTCACCGATCTTGCCGGTCTTGGCGGCCTTTACGATGGCTTCAACGGTCTTGGTGACGACGTCGTCGGCGACGACGATCTCGAGCTTCACCTTGGGCAAGAAGTCCACGGTGTATTCGGAACCACGATAGATCTCGGTGTGGCCCTTTTGGCGGCCGAAGCCCTTGACCTCGGTGACGGTCATGCCCTCGACGCCGATTTCGGAGAGAGCCTCCTTAACCTCCTCGAGTTTGAAGGGTTTGATGATGGCGATGATGAATTTCATGCGAGTGATTGTTTAAGATTCAGGCTTTGATTTAGGTTTTCCGCCGAGGCGGCGCAAGGTTTGTCACCGTGCGCCGCTTGGCGAAGAGTGTGCCTTATTTGTGGGCGGCGGTGAAGTCGGGATAGGCTTCGTTGCCGTGCTCGCCGATATCGAGGCCCTCGATTTCCTCTTCCTTGCTCACGCGGAGACCGAAGATGGCCTTCACGGCGAACGCGAGGATGAGGGAGGTGATGAAGGCGAAGGCGCAGATGGCGAGGGTGCCGACGGCCTGATTAATGAGGCTCTTGCCGCCGAAGATGCCGACCGCGAGGGTGCCCCAGACACCGCACACGCCATGCACGGAGATGGCGCCGACGGGATCGTCGATCTTGATCTTCTCGAAGAAGAAGATGGAGAACACCACGAGGGCACCGGCGACGACGCCGACGATGATGGACCAGAACATGCCGATGGAGTCGGCGCCGGCGGTGATGCCGACAAGACCGGCGAGAACGCCGTTAAGGGCCATCGAGAGATCAGGCTTCTTGAGGAGCACCCAAGAGACGATCATGGCGGTGATGGAGCCGGCGGCTGCGGCGAGGGCGGTCGTGACGAACACGTAGGAAACGGAGCGGGGATCGGCGCTGAGGACCGAACCGCCGTTGAAGCCGAACCAGCCGAGCCAGAGGAGCATGACGCCGATCATGGCGAGGGGCATCGAGTGGCCGAGGATGGGACGGACGCGACCGTCAACATACTTGCCGGCGCGGGGACCGAGGACGATCACCGCAGCGAGAGCGGCGAAACCACCGAAGCCGTGAACGAGGGAGGAACCAGCAAAGTCATAGAAACCGATCGGATCACCGGCCTCATCGACACCGCCGATTTCGAGGCCGGACAGCCAGCCGCCGCCCCACTGCCAGGAACCGGTGATGGGATAGATAAAGGTGACGAGCAGGATGGCGTAAACCAGGAAGCTGCCGAGCTTGATGCGCTCCGCGACGGCACCGGAAACGATGGTGGCGGCGGTGGCGGCGAACATGGCCTGGAAGATGAAGTCGCCCCACCAGGTGTAGCCGGCATTGTAGGCATCGGTCACGTTGGCGACATCGTCGTTGTCCACGCCAAACCAGGAACCAAGGGCAAAGAAGCCGTTGAAGTCACCCGGATACATGGCGTTAAAACCGTAGAACGCGTAACCGAGAATACCCAGGCTGATGATGGCCAGGTTCTTGAACAGGATGTTAACCGTGTTCTTGGACTGGGTAAGACCGGCTTCGAGGGTGGCGAAACCCAAGTGCATCAGGAACACCAGCGCGGCGGCCAGAAGTATCCAGAGGTTGTTAACCGTGAAAAGAACATAGCCGGGCGATTCGACGAACGCTTCGTAGCTTTCGTAGGCGGGCGCCTCTTCGGCGGCCTCCGTGACGGCTTCGGCGACGGTTTCGGCTGCGGCAGCAACCGCATCGGCCACTTCGGCGGCCCCCTGGCCGTAGGTAGGCACCGCGAACGCGAGGAGCGCGAGCAGACCCGTCAATTTAATCAGCCCGGAGAGGGGCTTGGACCATAGCTTCATATCGTGTGTGTTATAGGTTGTTGTCTTGGAGCGGGCTTATCGTCGCCGATAAGGTTTCGGTGCCATAAAAAGCACGGCCTGTGCCAACGCCCTCGAATCGTTGAACAATTTTCATACGAAAAACTAAACGCGAAGCCTGAAACGGGGGTTTTACCTATGAGAGCGGTCACGAAAAAACCCGCCGGCGAATTATCGCTCGGCGGGCAAAATAACCTACCTAAGGACCATTTTAGACCGCTGGCGCGCCCGGAGCGGCGCCCGCGGCGGCCGAAGCAGGCGGAGCAACCGGCGCGACCACGGCGATGTGGAGCTCTTTGAGCTGCTTGTCGGTCACCGGCGTGGGCGACTGGGCCATGAGATCCTGCCCTTTCTGGGTCTTGGGGAAGGCGATGACGTCGCGAATGCTCGTGGTGCCGCAAAGCAGCGCCACGGTGCGGTCGAGACCGAAAGCGATGCCGCCGTGCGGAGGCGCGCCGTAGCGGAAGGCGTGCAGCATGTAGCCGAAGCGGCTCTCGACCACGTCGGCGGGAATCTTGAGCACGTCCTTAAACACTTTTTCCTGCACCGCCGGCTGGTGGATACGGATCGAGCCGCCGCCGAGTTCCATACCGTTGAGCACGAGATCGTAGTGCTGGCCGCGCACTTTGGCCGGATCGCTATCAAGCAGGTGCAGATCCTCGGGCACGGGCGCGGTGAAGGGATGGTGGGTGGCGAGGTAGCGCTTGGCCTCCTCGTCGTAGGTCATGAGGGGGAATTCGATTACCCAGAGGAATTTCCAGTCATCGGCGCGGATGGTGAGCTTGCCGCGTTTCACGAGGAGTTGCGCGGCGTCGAGGCGCACGCGACCGAGGATGGCGCAGGCTTTTTCCCAAGGCGCGGCGGCGAAGAACACCATGTCGCCGTCCTCGATGCCGAGTTGCGCGGTGAGCGCGGCTTTTTCGGCATCGGAGAAGAACTTCACGATGGGCGACTTCCACTCTCCGCCTTCGCACTTGATGAAGGCGAGGCCCTTCGCGCCGAGCGATTTCGCGACGTCTTCGAGGGTCTTGAGCTCGCCCTGGGTCATGTCGGCGAGGCCCTTCGCGTTGATCGCCTTGATCACGCCGCCGCCCGCGACCGTGGCCTGGAAAACCTTGAAGGCGGAGGAGCGGAAGGTCTCGGAAAGGTCGTTCAGCTCCATGCCGAAACGCATGTCGGGCTTGTCCACACCGAAGCGGTTCATCGCCTCCTCGTAAGGCATGCGCAGGAAGGGCGTGGCGAGGTCGGTGCCGAGCACATCTTTCCAGACCTTTTTGATCATGCCTTCGAAGATGCGATACACGTCTTCGCGGTCGATGAACGAGGCCTCGACGTCCACCTGGGTGAACTCCATCTGGCGGTCGGAGCGCAGATCCTCGTCGCGGAAGCAGCGCGCGATTTGGAAATAACGCTCCACGCCCGCGACCATGAGGATTTGTTTAAACTGCTGGGGCGACTGAGAGAGCGCGTAGAACTGGCCGGCGTGGATGCGCGAGGGCACGAGGTATTCGCGCGCGCCTTCGGGGGTAGATTTGAAGAGCGCGGGCGTCTCGACCTCGATGAATTCCTGCGAGTCGAAGTAATCGCGAATGGCCTTGGTGGCCTTGTGGCGCACTTGGAGATTGTGGCGCATCTTCGGACGGCGCAGGTCGAGGTAACGGTAGGTGAGACGCAGGTCCTCGTTGACCTTGTCGCCGCCCGCGTCGGTCAACGGAAAGGGCGGCGTGTCGGAGATGTTGTGGATAACGAGCGCGGTGGCCGCGACCTCGATGGCGCCGGTGGGCAGGGTTTGGTTGACCGTGCCCTCGGGGCGGGCGACGACTTGACCGCTGATGGCGATGACGGATTCGGGCTTGGCGGTGGCGGCCTGCGCGGCGAGTTCAACGTGATCCTGCGGATCGAATTTCACCTGCGTGATGCCCTTCCGGTCGCGAAGATCGATGAAGAGAATGCCGCCGTGGTCACGGATGGAATCCACCCAGCCGACGAGGGAAACGGTGGCGCCGAGATCGGCGGCGGTGAGCTGGGCGCAGTGGTGCGTGTGAGTCATGGGCGAAGGTAAATCGGTATGCGTAAACGGCCAGAAATGCGGCCCGGCCCCGGCGCGGGCAACGAGATTTTAGCGGGGTTGGCCCCCAGGGAGCGGCGACACTCTTGTCGCCGAGGTTCACTTATGATCCCAGGGAAACGCCACCGTCACGCGCGGCGCCTTCCACACCTCGAACACCTCGAACATCTTTCCGGGGTTCAGCACGCCTTTCGGATCGAGCGCGCGCTTCACCGCCAGCATCGCGCCGATCTCCGCCTCCGAATGCTGAAGCCGCAGGAACGGCGTCTTCGCCAGCCCGATGCCGTGCTCGCCCGAGATCGCGCCGCCGAGCGCCACGACCTTTTTCATCAATGCCAGCACCGCCTTCTCCGCCGCGCGACACTCCTTCGGCACGGCCTTGTGATACATGATGTTCACATGCAGATTGCCATCCGCCAAATGCCCGAAGGTCGGGATCGCGAGGCCCGACTTCACGCGTAGTTGCTCCAGCCATACGGCGAACTCCTCGTAGGCCCCGAGCGGCACCGTGATGTCCTCGTTTAGCTTTGCGTCGCCCATCTGGAACATCGCGCCCGAGCACTTGCGCCGCACCGCCCAAAGCGCCTCGGCCTCGGCGCGGTTCTTCGCCGCCCGATGCCCGGCCGCGTGCGCCTCCGCCCACGCCTGCACCGCCTTTTTCGCGTCTTTCAACTCCGCCTCGGAACCGGCCAGCTCCAGCAAAATCACCGGCCGCCCCGGCTGCCCGGGGAAGATGGTTGTCTTCATCGCCGACTCCGCGCACGTCACCGACGCGCGATCCAGAAACTCGCAGATCGCCGGCTGCACCCGCGCCGCGAAGAGCGCCCGCGCCGCGCGAAACGCCGACACCTCGTCCGCGAAACTCGTTAGCAAGGTCCACCGCGCCGCCGGCGCCGGGATCAACCGCAACACCGCGTCCGTGACCACGCCGAGCATGCCCTCGCTGCCGATCCACAGATCGCGCAGATTAAACCCCGCCGCAAATTTCCGCGTCGCCGTCCCCCACTCCACGAACTCGCCCGTCGGCAAAAACCCTTTCAGCGCCACGACGAAATCGCGCGTAACGCCATACTTGCCGCCGTGCATGCCGCCCGCGTTGCACGCGATGTTGCCGCCGATGGTGCAGTAAGCCTTCGACGACGGATCGGGCGGATAAAACCAGCCCGCCGCCGCCGCCGCGTCCTGGATCGCGCCCACATTCGCGCCCGCCTGCACATGCGCCAAGCCCGCCTCGACGTCGATGCGCAGCGCGTTGAGCCCCATCATATCCAGCACCCAGCCGCCTTTGATCGGCGTCGCCGAGCCCATAAGCGTCGTGCCGCGCCCGCGCGGCGTCACCGGGATGCCGTGCGCGTTGGCCAGCTTCAGCAAAACACCGATTTGCTCGCGCTTGGTCGGCCGCACCACCGCCGCCGGCCGCACCGCGATGCGACTCGAATCATACGACGCCGCCTCCAACGCTGCCTCGTCGGTCAAAACGACCGTCGCGCCGAGCTTTCGGCGGAGAACTTCGGTGGCGGCGGCGAGAGC
>CAZOGV010000183.1:0-5370 GCA_964579225.1 uncultured Akkermansia sp.
CCCCTTAAACCCCTCCCGATCCGATCGTCGGCAAAATCCAGTTTCCTATCAGTAAGGTCATGGCTCGCCCAGATACCGGCGCGGATTCACGTCCGCAATCTGCCAGAACAGTTCTTCGCCTAGCAAGGCCCGCAGGTTCATGGAGAGCAACCGCTCTTCAAACCGTTCATTCTCCGTCATGTAGTAATCAGACCCGAACAAAATCCGCTCACGGAGCAGCGGATCTGTCAGAAACACCTTGATGGCGGGCGCGTATTCCTCAAAGCGGAAGACTGTGTAGGAGATGTCCGCATAGAGGTTGGGGTGTTTGCCTGAGCGGATCAGGTCCAGAATCTCCGACAGCCAGGATTTGCGCTGGTTCGGTTCGCCGGGCTGCCAGCCATCGCCGAAGTAGCGTTCCCATTCCTCGCCGCCGCCCAAATGGGCGAGGCACACGCGCAGGTTCGGGAACTTCTCCAGCACCGGCGCCCACCGCGCAGGAGATGTGTAGCCGTCCAAATCCTCCTTTTTGATGCCCTTTCCGATCGGCCCGCCACGAGAGCAATGCGTCATCACCGGCAGGTTCTGCTCCACCGCATATTGCCAGACCTCCATCAGCACCGGGTCGTCAGGCCGGTAGCCGAGGTTGGGATACACCTTGATGCCCTTGAAGCCGCGCTGCTCGACGAGCTGCCGCAACATGGGCAGAACATCCTGGCGGCGCGGATCCACGGCGGCGAAGGGGATGACCACATCCCCCAGCTTGTCGCGCAATCGGGCCAGATCTTCGTGCTGGGTCTCGAGCGCCTCGGGAACCCTGCCTTTGCCCATGAAGGCCATGTCCATCGGCAACACGATGAAGCGGGTGCCGGCCGGGTATCGGCTCTGGACCAGCCGGAAGATTTTTTCCTGCGACTTGGCGCTGGCCACCTTGACAAAGTTCCCGAAGCGGTTGAACAGATCACGGTTGTCGAAGGGATTCAAAGTTCCCAGCAACCACCGCAGCGGCACGCGCACGTAAGGAATCTTGAAGAGCCCGCCCAGCTTGAAGGGCAGGAAGTTCACCGGCACATGCTCCAAGGTGAACGTATGGATGTGGCAGTTGATGATGCGCGGCATGGGGGCTCCTTTTATTCCGCCTCGCGGAAACTCTTGGGGAAGGATTTATCCTCCGACAAGTCCAGTTCCAATTCCGTGTTTCCATCATCCGCCAAAGCTCCCACCGTGAAGGCACCGTAGGCGTGAAGACGCAGTTCCGCCCGCCCGCCTTTGACGGGCACGAATGGTTTGCTGTTGGGGAACTCATCGTGCAGAAAAAAGCGCACACGCTCGGTCAGTGGGTATTTATCCGGGTTGGTGGATTCGACCCAGACTCGGACGCGATACCAATCGGGGCTGCCTTTGGATTCAACGACCTCGGCACGCAGGCGACGATGACGGTCCTCCGCCTTGCCGCCGAACACTCCTTTCCAGGGATCGTTGCTTGCATTGCCTGGTTTGCGGTTCCATTTGGTGCGGGTTTTGTCTGCTGCCACAGACGCAGGGGAAACTTCTGCCGCAGTCATTAGGGTTGCGTCTGCGGCAGGTTCCGCCGGTGACGCCCCGGTCAGATGCTGGGCCATGCTGGCGGTCGTCTTGGTTTCCTCGCCCAATTCATTCACATCTTCCTTGAGCGTTTCCACCCGCTCCTTGAGTTCCTGCATCTCCACTTTGGTGTCGCCGAAGGAGATGGATTTCACCTTGCGCAAGAGGAGCAATCCGCCCGCGACAGCGAAGAATTTCAAGGTGTTCTCGTTTAATGCCTTGTCCCAGTCCGAAAACGACAATGCTACGATCCGTGTAAACCCAGCCAAGGCAGTCAGGCCGGCCAGGAGGGCGGCAATCTGATCCAGCCATGCGGGCAATTCCTTGGAGGCATCAGGTTTCTTGTTCTTCATCCTTTGTCCCCTTTGTGTTGTGGGATTGTCTGGCAGTTGCGTAGGGTCTTCCGACGCGAAAGCAGGAAGGTCTTCAGAGGCAGTCGTAATCGCTGATCAGCACGCTGCCACCCATCAATTCGCCACGCACGATGGTGTTCACCGTGCCGAATTGCCCGTCTTCCGCGAAGACAGTCAACTTGTGCCCTTTGCGCAGAGGTTCAGAGGTGCTGCCCAAGCGGATGAGCGTGGTGGCTTTGTTGGTGCGGGCTTCGCACGGTGTAACCGGCGCAGGTGGTGCGTGTGACACGAGAGGTGCGCTTGGCTTTCGGTGGCATGGAGTTCCTTTGGTTAGGTTTGGATTTCAGGGACTCGCGGTTGCTTCCTGCTTCTGCAAGGTCTGCATGAGAGAGTCCAGCTTGGACTTCACCGCTTCGATCTGATTTGTGCGTGTAGTGGACTTGGCGTCATCGTCGGTTCCTTTCCAGCCTCCGTCCTCCACCTGCTGTTGGATCGCGTCGTGCAAATCAATCAAGTCTTTGAGCGTCGCCAGTAGAGCATCGCGGTGTTGACCGGCCAGCTTGTCGGCGTTTGCCTTCCGGGCCTTCGTGTTCGAACCAAGGGGGTTGTTCGAACCAAGGGGGTCCGTTCGAACCAAGGGGGTCAGGCCGTTGTTTGTTAGTTAGGCCTGAAAAAGGGGTCAAGGCGTTACATCGTTACATTTAGCTCGTTCGTTGTTGCCGATTTTTTTGGCATCGTAGTTTTAGCTTTTTGGCAATCTGTGGAGCCTGTTTGTGCGCGTGCTCAAGGAAGAAAGGCCGCCACCGCGAGGCGATCACCAGTCGCGACGATCTGTTGGTCATGCCGGCCAAACTGGTCGAAAGCGGCCGGCAAAAGACGCTCAAACTGAGCGTGGGAGAAAAGTGGTGGTCAACCATAAGTCTGGCCTACCAAAGGCTTCAACGCTGGCTCGCCTCAATCGCGCCGCAGTTGCACCCCCAGCAAACCTTCGAGCGCTATCTGTGCTGGCTCAACCCCGCCAGCCCCGACGATTGGCTGCCCAAACCCGTCCCGTAAACCTCAACTGCGGGATTTAGGTTCATCTGCGTAATTCATGCGCCGCAGGCGCATCTGCGGTTTCTACTGCCGGTTTTAGGTTTAGTTACAGGCCCTTAGCGGATGCCGGGGTTTCAGGGGTTGGCGCGGAGGTGTTCGACTAAGGCGCGGGTGCCTTCGGCCATGGTGGTGCGGGGGCTGTAGCCGAGGTCGCGGCGGGCGGCGGAGAGGTTGAACCAATGGTGCTTGGCGAGCTCGGCGGCGATGAAGCGGGTCATGGGCGGTTCGCCGTCGCGGCGGAGCGCGCGCCAGGCGAGTTCGCAGGTCGCGCCGAGGGCGGAGGCGACGGGGAGCGGGATGGCGCGCGAGGGGAGGCGGGGGCGGTCGAGGGCGACGAGGAGCTCGTCGATCCAACGCCAGAGGTTGATGGGTTCGCCGTTGGTGATGAAGTAGGCGCGGCCGCCGGGGTGATTTCCGCTTAAATTAGACCGTTGTTGTTCAATGATTTCCGGAGCCGTGTAACCCATTGGGTTACACGATGCCGGGGTAGGGCCGGCGGGGGGCGTGTAACCTATTGGGTTACACGGCTCGGGGAGGGGGGCGGCGAGGGCGGTCTCGGCTTGGAGGTGGGCGTCGGTGGCGTTTTCGACGTGGACCATGTCCACGAGGTTTTCGCCGCGGCCTACGACGCGGAGACGGCCGGCGGCGGCGCGGGCGAGGATGCGGGGCACGAGGTGCGGGTCGCCGATGCCCCAGATGAGGTGGGGACGGAGGGCGCAGGTGCGAAAGGTGTCGGTGTGGGCGGCGAGAACCTCGCGCTCGGCGAGGGCCTTGGTGAGCGGGTAGGGCGAGGGGCAGTCGGTGGTGAGCGGCAGGGATTCGTCGGCTCCGGCGAGGTCGCGGCCGTTATACACTACACTCGGGGTGCTGGTGTGGATGAAGCGCGCTACGCCGGCGTCGCGGGCGGCGGCGAGGAGGGCGCGGGTGGCGAGGACGTTGTCGCGATGGAAGTCGTCGTAGGCGCCCCAGACGCCGACGCGGGCGGCGACGTGGAAGACGGTGGCGGCACCGCGCACGGCGTCGGCGCAGACGGCGGGGTCGTGTAGTGCTCCGGCCACTACGCGGATGCCTTGCGCGGCGAGTTCGGGTCGGGGCGAACGGGAGACGATGGTGATCGGCCGGTCGGCGGCGCGCAGGCGGGCGAGGAGGTGCGAGCCGAGAAAGCCGGTGGCTCCGGTGACGAGAACGGGGGAGTGATCAATGACCAATGACCAATGTCCAATGTCGGAGGCTGAGGAAGGCATGGGCGGAGGAGGGCGGAGAACGGCGGGGACGGAGCCCCGCCCTCCAGGCGGAGGGCTTTGGGTCGGGCTCGTTTTAGGATTTGGGTGTTTGGGATTTAGGATTTCGCGCCTTCGGCGCGCGTTAGCGCTTGGGGTTGGACTCGAAGCCGACGCCTTCGGTGGCGGCCCAGCGGGCAAGGGTGAGGCGGTGGATTTTGGCGTTGTGGCGGACGTCCACGGGGAGAGAGGGGTGAAAATAAAATATCTTGAGCGCGGCGGTGTGCGGGTGGTTTTGCGCGATGGCGCGGAGCTCGCGGGCGAGACGGCGACACTCGGCGCTGTCTTTGACGAGTCTGGGATCGACGGGCTCGACGACCAGGGCGGCGCGGCGGTGGCCGTTGTCGCCGATCCCGATGAGGGCGGTGCGACGAACTTCGTCGTGGAGGTCGAAGAGGGGCTCGACGCAGGCGGGATAGAGCGGGCCGAGCCTGGTATGGACGGTCTCGGCTTTGCGGCCGGCGAACCAGAGGCGGCCGGCGGCGTCGATGCGGCCGAGGTCGCCCATCCTGTGCCATACCGCGCCGTTCGGCGCGGAAATCCTAGGGTCTAAATTTCTAAATCCTAAAGGGTCGGAGGCGGGGATTTTGGCGGCGGCGGTGGCTGCGGGGAGCTTGTCGTAGGACTCGGTGACGGTGGGGCCGGTGACGATGATCTCGCCGATTTCGCCGATGGGGAGTTCGCGGGCGGCGGCGAGCGATGAAATGGGGCCGTCGGTCGGGGCGATAATTTTGACTGTATTCGCGGAGAGGATACGGCCGACGCAGACGCCCGCGCCCCGCAGGATTTCTTCGGACGGGCCGGCGAGGATCTCCGTTGCGGAGACGGTGCTGACGGGGAGGCACTCGGTGGCGCCGTAGGGGCTGTGGAGTTCGCCGGCGGGCATGACGTCGCGCATCGCTTCCCAGAGCCAGGGCGGCACGGGCGCGCCGGCGCAGAGGACGCGGCGGAGGGTGGGGAGGGCGATGTGTTCGCGGCGGCAGTGGAGGGCGATGTTGCCCCAGAGGGTGGGGGAGCCGAAGGAGGTGGTGACGTTTTCCTGGAGGATGGCTTGGACGAGGTTGGCGGGGGCGGCCTGG
>CAZOGV010000184.1:0-5347 GCA_964579225.1 uncultured Akkermansia sp.
TGCGGCTCGACGCGCGTTTTGATCCGCTGGTCGAGGGCGTGCCCTACGCGGGCAAGGCGCTCAACAAGCGTCTCGGTTTTGAGAATCCCTACGCCTATCTTTTCATCGTGGGCGCGGCGGCGGTGGCGCTGTTCTCGGTCGTGTTGCTGCCACACTTCGCGCAACTCGGCGTGCTCGCGCGCGATTGGAATTTTCTGCCGGCGGCGGGCGACGGCTGGTGGCGCTGGGGCGTGGTGGTCATCACCGGCGGCGCGGCGGTGGCCGCCGCCATCTGGAAACAACCGATCCGCCAAGTCTGCGCGCTCTCGGTCATGGGTCTGGGCGTGACGGTTTTCTTTGTCGTCTATGCCGCGCCCGACCTCGCGCTCACGCAGTTGCTGGTCGAGACCGCGACGCTGCTGCTCGTGTTGCTCGTCGTGCTGCGCCTGAAGCGCAACGACGCCGATCGCCAGCCCTTGCCGCCGCATCCCTTCTGGGCGCGGCCGCTGAGGGTCGCGTTGTCGGTCGCGTTTGGCCTGATGCTGGGCGCGGGCGTGTTGATTTTCCAGCAAGCGCCGACTCCCGCCATCGAGCGGGCGGGAGAATTCTACCTCGCGCAGACCGTGCCGCTGGCGAAGGGCTCCAACGCGGTGAACACCATCCTGGTGGACTTCCGCGGCTTCGACACGCTGCTGGAGATCGCGGTGCTGGTGATAGCCGCGCTCGGCTGTCTCGGCCTGCTTTATCGCGCGCACAGCGGACGCCCCTCCTACGACGGGCCGGGCCGGGGGCATCGCGACTTCCATCCCGTGCCGCGCGACCTGATCCTGCGCTATGTCGCGATCTGGGGTTTTATCCCGCTGAACCTTTTTGCCGGCTACCTTTTCCTGCGCGGACATCAGGAGCCGGGCGGCGGTTTCATCGCCGGCCTCGTGACGGCGCTCTCGTTGATCCTGCTGGTCTTCGTGCTCGGCGTTCACGGCGTGCGACGGCTGGTGCGGTTTAATCCGCTGTCGGTCGCGGCGGGCGGCGTGACCTTGAGTGTATTGGTGGCCTTGATACCGGTGGCGCTGGGCATGCCGCTCTTCTACCACTACCACGGCTACGTGCTCGGCTTCTACATCGGCACGCCCTTCTGGTTCGACCTCGGGGTGTATCTGGCGGTGGTCGGCGTGCTTTTGAAACTACTGCTTCCCTTGATGAAATCCATCCACGGCCTGCCCGCCTTCGTGCTGGAGGAGGCGGGTCGCTTCGCCGAGCGCGACAGCGAGCCGATCGATCTGGCTCCGCCGGAAAACCCCGATTCAGGCAAGAAGGAGGGCGCGCGATGAACAACCAACTCGACGCGGCCGTGCTCGTGGCTCTGCTGGCCGGAGCCGGTTTTTATCTCTGCACCTCGCGACGCCTGCTGCGCGTGCTCTTCGGCATTCTGCTGCTCTCCAACGCGGCGAATCTCGTGCTGCTCTCCGCCTCGGGTGATCCTACCGACAAGTCGTCGCCGGTTATCATCGGGGAGGCGGCTCGCCTCGGGCGCGCCGATCCCTTGCCGCAGGCGCTCATCCTCACCGCCATCGTGATCGGTTTCGCGGTGGTGGCGTATTTTGCCGTGCTGATTTATCGCATCTACTCCGACCGTCGCCACGCCACCGTGCCGGCGCTTTTCGCCGAGGAGCCGCATCCCGACTCGCCCGCCGCGCTCGAGCTCGCGGCCGACGCCGAGCAACGCCGCCTCGAACACGAGGCCGCGCAGAAACGCGAAGAGGCCAAGCACGCCGCGCACGCGCATGATCACGCGCACGGCCACGACGACGCGCACGGCAAGAAGGGGGGCCACGCATGAACGCCAACCTGCTCGTCGTTCCCGTTCTGCTTCCGCTCCTGGCGGGTTTGTTGTGTCTGTTCGCGCCGCGTCCCTCGATCGCGCGTCGCGGTTTGGTGGTGTTGGCCCTGGCCGCCTTGAGCGCGGTCGGAGTCGGCCTCGTGGCCGGCGTCGTGAGCGAGGGCGCGCTGGTGCTGCGCCTCGGCGGCTGGGCGGTGCCCTACGGCATCGTGTTGGTGGGCGACACGCTCGCGGTGCTGCTCGTCACGCTGGCGGCGATCACTGGCTTGGGTTGCGTGCTCTTCGGCATGGCGGAGCAAAAACTCGCGGCGGAACATCCCCTGCGGCTGCCGCTGCTGATGTTCCTGCTCACGGGCGTGAACCTCTCCTTCCTGACCGGCGATTTGTTCAACCTCTTTGTCGCCTTCGAGGTCATGCTGCTCTCGGCCTACGCGTTGCTGACGCTGGAGGCGCGGGCGGAAAACTCGCGCCAGGCCTGGCCCTACCTCGTGCTAAATCTCGTGGGCAGCGCGCTCTTCGTGGCCACCTGCGGTTTCGCCTACAGCCTTTTCGGCACGATGAATTTCGCCGAGATGAGCGTGCGCGCCGACGCCCTCGTCGGCGACTTCCGGCTGACCCTGCTCGCGGCGATGATGCTGCTCGTGTTCGGCATGAAGGCGGGTCTCTTCCCGCTCTACTACTGGTTGCCGCGCAGCTACCCGATGTTGCCCGCCGCGATCGGCGCGTTTTTCGGCGGCATGCTCACGAAGGTAGGCGTGTATATTTTGCTGCGCATCTTCGGCACCGTGTTGCCGCCGGAGCTGGCGGGCTTGCACCAGCTCATCGCCTGGACGGGCGCGGCGACGATGTTCATCGGCGTGCTCGGCGCGGTGAGCCGTTACCGGGTGAGCGAGATTCTCACTTACCACATCGCGAGCCAGATTGGCTACATGGGGCTGGCGCTCGGCATGTTCACCTCCGCGTCTTTCGCGGCCACGATCCTGTTTCTCGCGCACAACATCCTCGTGAAGTCGGCGCTGTTCCTCGTGGGCGGCGTGATCATCCGCGCCAACGGCACCGACGAGCTCGCGCGCACCGGCGGGCTTTGGCGCGCCGCGCCGTGGCTCGGCATCGCATTTTTCCTGCTCGCCGCTTCGCTCGCGGGCCTGCCGCCGATGAGCGGTTTCTGGGGCAAGCTCTACATCGTGCAGGCCGGCTTCGAGTCGGGCCGCTGGGCGCTCGGCACGATGGCGGCCTTCGCGGGCATCCTCACCTTGATGAGCATGCTCAAGATCATGCTCGCCTGCTTCTGGCGCGGCGAGGCCGCCACGCCGGTGCGTTGGGATGGCGGCGCGCGCGGCATGACCGCGGTGTGCCTGGGCGCGGCCGCGCTCTCGCTCGCCATCGGTCTGGCCGCCGGACCCGCCACCAAACTGGCGCTCCACGCCGCCGAGGAAACCCGTGATCGCGCCGGCTACGTCGCCCGCGTGCTCGGCGCCAACGACAACCATCTGCCCGGGAAACAACTGCCATGAGTGACACCGCCGTAGCCCAAGCCCCCGCCCCCCTGGTTCCGTCCGCCGACGTGGTGGAAAAACTGCGCGCGGGCCGCGCCGCCGCGCCGCGCGCGGTGTGGCTCCGCCTGCCGGGATTTTTGTTTTTCCTCGTCCGCTTCGCGCGTGAGCTCGTGCTCGCCAACATCGCGATGGCGAAGGTCGTGCTGTTCCAGAACCCGAAGTCGCTCAAACCGGAGTTCTTCATCTACGACCTTACGGGCCTCGGTCCGGCGGAGATCGTGATTCTCACCCACTGCATCAGTCTCACGCCCGGCACCACCAGCGTGGATGTGAGCGAGGACGAGACGCGCGTGCTCGTGCACGGGCTCGACGTCACCGACCTCGGCGAGATTTGCCTCGGAATCAAAAACAACCTGGAGAAGCCCCTGCTCGGCTGGACCCGCTAAACCGCCAGGACACCCACGCATGAACACATTGCTTGAAACTGTTTTGTATCCGCTCGGCTGGGCGACGGCGCTGATGCTTTCCGCCGTGGCCATCTGGCGCATCACGCGCGGTCCCACCACGCTCGACCGCATGGTCGGGCTGGACGCCATCCTGGTCGCGTTGGTGACGATCGTGGCGATGTTCTCGCTGCAAACCGGGGCGGTCGGATTTTTGGAGATGATTATCCTGCTCACCGCGCTGGGTTTTTTCACCACGGTGGCGTTCTACTATTATCTCGCGCAGCCGAAGCATCGCGCGGGCGAGGATTTTAATGAAGAGAAGGAGGGCCAGGAATGAGCCTTTGGTGCGACATCGCGGGCGCGGCCTGTTTGCTGGCCGGGCTGTTTTTTCTCTTCGTGGCGGGCATCGGCATCTGGCGCTTGCCGGACGTGTATTGCCGCGCGCACGCGCTGGGCAAGGCGCTGACCCTGGGCGTTATCATGCTGCTGCTTTCGCTCGGCTTTTTGATCGATGGCGCGCCGTGGTGGAAGGTAGGTTTGGCGATTTCGTTCCAGCTGGTGACGATCCCGGTGGCGAGTCACCTGCTCTGTCTCATCGGCTACCGTCGCGGCATTGTGCGCTGGTCGGGGCAGGGGTGGGTGAAGGACCCGAGCTGAACGGCGGGGACCCCGATTTGTCGGGGTAAACTTTGCCCCGCCCTCCAGGAGGTTCGGCGTGTGGAGCCTGCCGGAATTCGAATTGGAGGGCGGACCTCCGTGTCCGCCGTGGATTGTCGGGAGGGGTTCGAGCGCCCGCCGGGCGGCGCGGTATGTTGGCCAAGTTCCGCGTATAAGTGCGGTTTGAGAGGGTAGGGCGGGGTGGGTTGACTGTGGGTCGGCCTCCCATGCAAACCCTGCCACTCTCCACGCCCTCGGTAGCGACCGAGGTGCCGCCGGCCCTGATAGCGCCTTTCGCGGCGCTGATCCTTCTGATCGCGGTGATGCCGCTCGCGCCGCATCGGTTGAAACACCTTTGGGAGCGGTGGTATCCGGCGGTGGCCATCGGGCTCGGCGGACTGGTGGCGCTTTGGTATCTGGCGTTTCAGCCGCACGGTCCGGCGGAGGTGCTGGGCGTGCTGCGCGAAGCGACGCGCAGACCGCGCCAGCGGTCGGAGTTGTCCAGGGCGCGGGGACAGGAGCGCCCCCGCCGGAGCGGTCGGCCTGGCGACGGAGCGGAGCGCGAAGCGCGGAGGGCCGACGCCAAGCCGTCCGCGCAGGCATTCGACCCGATCCCAAACCGTGGGCGACAAAACGCCCGGCTTCAGCCGGGGCGAGCCCACGGTTTCGCGCAGCGGGGGGGCCATGCGGCCCCCCTGAACCCGACGAAGGAGGGCGAGCCGTTGACGCCCGACAGGGCGCGCCCGGTCAGCCGGGCGCAGCGGGGTTGCACTCCTGCACTCTACCGGACTGAGCAACGCGAGGGAGGAAGCAGAGGACATGACAGCCGCGCGGGGCTGGCGTGGCCTGTGCCGGCTGGGGATCACGTTTGGGGGGAATTCAAAACGAACAAAATGTAACGATGTAACGGATTGACCCCTTTTCAGGCC
>CAZOGV010000185.1:0-5288 GCA_964579225.1 uncultured Akkermansia sp.
ACCGCTAAACATTGTTCAAGCGACACCTTCGGTGAAGGTCTATCCAATTAATAATTAATAAATGCCGTCCTTTGCATTTCACAAAAATAATAAAGTAAAATGAGAGGAGATGAAGTCCGTTAAAAAAATAATCGCAAATTATTTTAGGACTGAACTGAGAAAAACTTTTTTCAGCGTATTCTAATTTAGGTTTAATTAAATAGTGCTGAGTCATGGGTATTAAAAATCTATCAAGTAATCACGCTCAAAGAGTATGGGATCGGATCTTATCATAAAGCATGTCCTTGTTAAGACTGAATGGTGCGAAGCAATAGAGTGAAAGAATTCACTCTAAAATGAAGGAACTGAAAACCACGGCTTTCAGCTTGGTGCCACACGAGTAAAAATGTACATGGAGGCGAGGGCCACCAAGTGAGTTTTACAAGTCTGCCTGTGAAAAAACTACTTCTTTGTTTTCAATCTGATTCTGGGTAAGATGACTGAAGGATCTTGCAAAGCAAGAAAATCATGATACGAAATCACGATTTAATGAAGGAACCGAAACCAACTGGATTTCGGCTAAGTGTAGTGTTTTGATTCCTTATTGTCTCACTCAATTACTCAAATTCATAAAAAAGCACTACAAAATACCTTTGTATTCTATTTGCAAAGGAACAGAAATAGTCAAGGTACCTGACGATAACTCCATACATGTGCCGCTTTGGAAGTAACTTGTGACGCTCTGCGTTAATAAACAAAAATTCGTTTTTCACCCCGTAGGATTAATCTATCCAACGGGGTGAAAGTCTAGCTCCGCTACCGAAGGTTCCGCCTGCCTGACTAAGTAAGTAGGCAGGTTCAACGGAGTTTTCATTCATATCCTTTTTATATTCTTTATGGCATTCATCTATTCGCTTCGCTCGGGTCATCGCATGTGCTTCGCACACGGTGAAAACTTAGTTGTTAGCGGGTCGTTGTTTTAAATTATCCTGGATTGTTTCTATGATTGTTCGTACGTTACTTACTTTACACCAATTATATATTTATTCAAGAACTCTGCGAAGATAATTTACCTGTCCAAGATGATAATTCATGTGCATTAGCAATTGGGTTAATACATAGCTATTTGTTGCACCGGGTTTATCAAAATAAATTGGATATTCAGCATTTAGCTGCTCAGAATTCATGAGGTGTAGAGTTTCTTCAATCATAGGAATTAGGTCTTCAAGCTGTTTTACAACTATTAGTCTACTAATTCCTGTATCAGAAAACTCTTTCTCCCTATCTCTGACATATCCTGATTTGATAAGATTTGCTCCAATCAAATAATTTAGGCCACCTATGATGTGTAAAGTAAGGTTTCCACTCGAATTATTAATGTCTCCGTAAGTTCTCCAAAGATTATCTTCATTCTTAAACAATTTAATCTCTTCAATGAATTTTAAAATGTTTCGTTTATAAAGTTCTGAAAATTCATTATTAAACATAATGCTTTAATTGGTTTTGTTTTATAGATTTAAATTATTGATATCTCCCGCTCTAAAAGACCATTCCATATGCTTATCAATATCTTGCCGCAACAACATATTTAGTTGTGCTGTATGATGTTGGGTATGTCGTAAGTTATAAAGTAGAATTTCCAAAATTGGGTAATCCATATCATTTGGCTCGTCTCCTTCTTTAAACCTTAAGTTTAATTTTTCATCTGTTAGAGCATAAATTATTTGTTTACACTTTTCTCGACTTTGTTTAAGATATTCTACTACTTCTTGTTTGCTATAAATTTTGTCGGGTATTAAATCGTCAATGGCTTCTTTTGGTCTATCTTTTAGTTCTTTTTGAGTAAAAGAAAGTCGTGGTGAAAAGTCAGTCGGTGGAATTGTCAAATAGTAGTCTAAAAAAATTGTACTGTGAAATGCTATATAGTAAAATCGTCTGTGTGTCGCAAAATAGTCGTCAGCACAATTGGAAATTACATTTATCAGCATATCAATACCTGCTCCAAATTGATTCCACAATATTTCTTTGATTGATTTGTCCATATTTTACGCTTTTGAAAGTTAGCGGTTCGTTGTTCTTGTTTATCCTTATATTTTGTTCCATTCCCAAATGCCATATTGCAATTCTGTTGGTAATTTATATCCGCATAATTTTAGTGTCAATAGAATGTTCCCACGATGATGAGCTTCGTGATGAATGAAATAACCCAATAGTGTGACAACACCACGTTTAAATCCTTTTACATTTCCATTTGCTTTAATACCCGTCTTTAAAACTTCCGTGATTAAATCAGTTGTCAATAAATGACAGTCTTTTAAAGAGTCTATGGTCTTTATGTCCTGCTTTTATAGTAGTCAGTTCACTTACAAGTTCTTTATTGAATTTTTCAAGTTTCCAATATCTTACATTATATAAATGAGCAAGCTGATGCCCTACGCTACCGCCACCACGTTTAGATGTAGAAAGACTTAATGACTCAGGTGTCAAATTGTCCATAAGTAAAATATTAGTTCTATGGTTAATTCGCCAAGTCTCAAGTATTTGTTCTTCTATGGTCATCTTGTTTCAATAATGTTTTTAATCTTCAAAATAATTTCTTTCCAACTCATTAACGAATTATCTCGTTCTTCTTCCGTATTAAAACCTTCTTGGATAATTGTCAATTTAGAAGTTGGAGAATTATACTCAATTAAGTACGTGACGATTGCTGATGTATTCGGGTCATATGGAATGCCTGAAAATGAAGTCCAATAGGTGTGTTGCAGAATTTTATATGTTTCGATTTCAAGAATTATTCCTTTGTCTTCATATTCAACTCCTTCATACTTGCCTGCATAAAGTATTTGATCTCCCTTTTTCCAAGTAGATTTTACTTCTGTCCCCCAAAAATACTCTGCAACTATTTTTTTGTTTGTTAACGCATCCCAAACTTTTTCTGGTTTAGTGTTAATTTCTATTGATGTTTCTAATTTTAATTGTTTGTTCATATTCGTTGCTCTATTTTACACTGACCGAAAACGGCTTAATGTTAGCGGTTCGGTGATCTTTTCAGAGTGTTGCTTATCCTTTCATCAGGCCAATTTGTTGCATAATAGCGATACTATCAATCAAGTTCCATGTTTCTATGATTATTCCATCATCATTAAATTTGTGTAAGTCCCAAAAAGTCGAAACAATTTGTTTGTTTGTTGGGGCAACACCGAGGATCATATTGGAATGAGTAGCTATCGCAACGCTTCTTCCCATCACCCAATCATCTTCAGCGACAACATGCTCCACCGTAATTTGTATGTCAGTCCAAGTTTGGTGCATACCTTCTAAAAATGCTTGGATATGAGCTCGTCCTTTTTCACTTTGCTTAGATTTTACTTCATGGTCAAGGGCATAATATGACATGCAGTCCTCCATTCTTTTGTGATTGAATGCTTCTTTCGCGTTCAGATAATTTGATTTATTGCGTTGAGCAATGTCTTTGATATTTTCCATTGGAATACTTTTAAATTAAATAATGGGACAAATATCAGAAATTCTATAATATGCAAAATTGCCATTTGACAAAAAATCATTTTTCCCTTCTTATTCTACTCAATGAAGATTTTGTTATACCTACTATTGCTGCTATGTGTTGGAGTGGAAGATTTTTTATTCTAGGAAAAGCAGTCGTTAAATAGTCATATCTTTCTTTAGCATTCATGGTTTGGAAAACCTCAAAGCCATCCAAAGCAGTGATAAACTTCACTTCCCAAAAATGCCGCATAAAAATCTGTAAGTCATTGTATTCGTTTATTGCTTTTTCAAAATCTGTAGCTTTTATTGACCAATAAATAGTATTTTCGATGGCTTGAAAATAATAATGTGTCGGCTTTTGAGTTCTTAAACTTTTTATTTCACAAAATAAATCCCCTGCCAATTGTATCCAAACGACACATTCCTTTTCATGATGTATGAAATATTTTCTAAAACTTCCACTTTCCACAAAATAATACCGGTCTTCCATTTGCCCTCTTTTCAATAAAAACTTACCAGCTTCCAGACTGTTTTTTGTAAACATGGGCATAAGAGCAGCCATTGTTTGATCGCTTATGTTTGCTTTTAGTTGAAAATATTTCATTAAGTCTGTCATCTTGTTTTTTTATTTTACTAATTCGGGTTTAGTGTAGTTTAATTTTATTTTATTCAATAAGTGGGCTATTTTATCAATTATATGAATATCCATCACCTTCTGTGTACCCATTATGTTTTTTTCTGACCGTTCAAAATATTCTTGAGGTAAGAAAAATGCCTTGTAAACGGTATGTTGAGAGATTATATTTCTATGGACTTTAAAGGGTTCTATGATTAATGCTTCTGCCTCACCAACTCGTATATTTTCGTCTTTTAATTCATAGAAGATCGATCCCTTTTCAACAATTACAAAGGTATAACTATCGTGAAAATGCCAAGGATATTGGTGCTTTGAAATTTCTCCTTCAAAAATTTCTATGTCTAAAAATTTCTTGTAATTTACCAAAGCTACATAATTTTTGGAAGCTTAGTTACTTCAATTCTAAATATATCACAAACATTGATCTATCTATTTCACAAAATTAGCAAATATAATACTATTTAGAATGGTAGAAATTGTTTGCAAGTCAAAGAAAGATTAATAGTAAATAAAAATAGCGGTTTCAGTATGCACCAAAACCGCTATTACAGATAAATAGATATCACAACTCCGAATAGAATTGAACTATACCCTCTACTAATTATTATTAACAAATTGTTCATTTATTTTTGACTTTATTAAAGCATCCCTGAATTTATACATTTCTATCTCTGTATCATAAACTTCTGATTAAACACTTCACTTTCAGAGCTAAGCATTATGAAATAAACTCCATTTTTTAAATTTGAAATATCGATTTGATTAGATGAAGTAGTGCTTCCTTGATGAGTCATTTGGCCATGAACATTATAAATTTTATAGGCTAGTTCTGAATCTTGGTCATCAATAAACAAGGATTCAGTAGCTGGGTTAGGATAAATTTTATATGTTTTTTGGTCTCCGAAATCAAGATCACTTGTTGAAGTAATGGTTTTAAAGTCTATGAAACTCAAATCTGAAGACTTCAATGCCAAAGCATACCCATCAAAACTTCCAAAAGATGGGCCACACATCGCTCCTTCGGTCATTCCAACAATATAGAGTTTGTCTCCTTTCAATAAAGCATTGGCTCTATCTTCATGTGGTGTGCCAAATTGTACTCTTTTCAACTCATTAAGGTCAGCATCAAATTTTACTACAATCACATCGCCAGTTTCATTAGTCA
>CAZOGV010000186.1:0-5283 GCA_964579225.1 uncultured Akkermansia sp.
CCCCCGCCCCTCCGCCACGCCACCAAATCGCACATCTTCGCCCGGCCCGACTGGCCTATTTGCAAAACTCCGCCACACTCCGTCGCCAATGAAGTCCCGCGCCAAACCCGTTTCCGCTCCCCCCGCTCTTCCGCTCAAGACCCGGCAGGATATCGTGGAAAACTGGCTGCCGCGCTACACCGGCGTCCCGCTCGACGAGTTTGGCGACTACATCCTGCTCACCAATTTTCAGCGCTACGTGAAGCTCTTCGCGCAAAAGCACCGCGTGCCCATTCGCGGGCGCGACAAGCCCATGCCCAGCGCCACCGCCGGTCGCATCACCATCATTAATTTCGGCATGGGCAGCGCCACCGCCGCCACCGTCATGGATCTGCTCGCCGCCATCTCGCCCAAGGCCGTGCTCTTCCTCGGCAAATGCGGCGGCATCAAACACCGCGCAGAACTCGGCGACCTCATCCTCCCCATCGCCGCCATTCGCGGCGAGGGCACGAGCAACGACTACTTCCCGCCCGAGGTCCCCGCCCTGCCCGCCTTCGCGCTCCAAAAAGCCATTTCCACCACCATCCGCGAGCGCGCGCGCGATTACTACACCGGCACGGTTTACACCACCAACCGCCGCGTCTGGGAACACGACGACGAGTTCCGTGCCTACCTAAGAAAAATCCGCGTCATGGCCATCGACATGGAGACGGCCACCATCTTCAGCGTCGGCTTCCACAACGAGATCCCCACCGGCGCCCTCCTCCTCGTCTCCGACCAACCCATGCTGCCCGACGGCGTCAAAACCGCCGCCTCCGACCGCGCGGTGGACACCACCTACGTCGAAGACCACCTGCTCATCGGTATCGCCTCGCTGAAACAGCTCATCAACAAGGGCCTCACGGTGAAGCACCTGTTGTTTTAGGACTCTTCCAGCCCGAACACCGCCTTGGCATAGGCCTCGGGGTCGAAGGGCTGCAGGTCTTCCTTTTGCTCGCCGAGGCCGACGTAGTGGATCGGCAACTTCAACGTGCGCCAGATGCCCACCACCGCGCCGCCGCGACTCGTGCCGTCGAGCTTGGTGACGACCAAACCCGTGAGACCAAAGCTTTGATGAAACACGCGCGCCTGCTCGATGGAGTTGCTGCCCAGCGAACCATCGACGACCAACCACGCGCAATGCGGCGCGCTCGGATCGAGCTTCTGCAACACGCGGCGGATCTTCGCCAGCTCCTCCATGAGATTGCTCTTGGTGTGCAGGCGGCCGGCGGTGTCGATGATGACGACGTCCTTGCCGCGGCTCTTGCCCGCCTGCAACGCGTCGAAGGCCACGGCCGCCGAATCGGCGCCGGTGTGGCTGGAAACGATATCGAGATCGAGCCGCTGCGCCCAGGTCTTAAGCTGCTCCACTGCGGCGGCGCGGAAGGTGTCGCACGCCGCCACCAGCACGGACTTGCCCTCCTGCTGAAGCGCCCAGGCGAGCTTCGCGGTGGTGGTGGTTTTGCCGGAGCCGTTGACGCCGATCATCACGATGACGGCGGGCGAGCCGTCGGGGCGTTTCGCGAGCGCGGGCGCGCCCGCGCTGCCGGCGAGCACGCGGGTGAGCACCGCCGCGCCGAGCTCGGCGGCCTGCTTGCCCTTCAGCTCGGGGTCCTGGCGGTAGGCGGCTTTGATCTCGGCGAGAATCTCGTCGGTCGTCTCGACGCCGAAGTCGGCGGTGATGAGCGCCTCCTCGAGCTCATCGAGCGAGGAGGCGTCGATCTTGCGCCCGCCGAAAAGCGAACGCGTTTTGCCGGCGATGGCGGAGACGGTCTTGGCGAGGCCGTCCTTGAATTTTTTGAAGAGACCAAACATGGGCACGGACGCGGAGGGCGGCTCAGGTGATCTTGCGCGCATCGCGCCCGACTTGGTCCTTCAGTTTGTCGAGGATGCCGTTGATGAAGCGCTTCGCGTCGGCGTTGGAGAAAAGTTTGGAGAGATCGATGGCCTCGTTGATCGAGACGACCGGCGGGATGTCCTTGCGATGGATCATCTCGAAAATCGCGAGCCGCAGGATGGCGAGGTCGATCTTGGCGATGCGATCAAAGTCCCAATTTTGCGCGAGGCCGCGGATGCGTCCGTCGATCTCGTCGCAGTTATCAACCACGCCGTGCATGAGCTCTTCGCCGAAGGCGTAGTGCTCGCGGGGCTTGCCGTCGGCGATCTCCAGATTCGCGAAGAATACTTCGAGGTCGTCGGCGATGCGCTCGGGGCGGTTTATGCTCCAGGAAAAAAGATACTGAAGGGCGGCGACGCGACCATCGCGGCGTTGGGCAAAAAGGGCTTTGTTACTCATCTCAGGAAAGGGTTTTGTGCAAAGCGGCCATCTCGAGGGCGGCGGCGGCAAATTCGGCTCCGCGGTCATATTTGCCGGTGGTGCGCACCTCGGCCTGCTCGCGGGTGTTGACGACGACGACGCCGTTGATGACCGGCACGCGGGTATCGAGCGAGACGCGCATGAGCGCGGCGGCCACCGCGTCGCCCACCATCTCGTGGTGGTTGGTATCGCCGGCGATCAACACCCCGAGCGCGATGACGGCGTCGAAACGACCGTCGGCGGCGAGGCGTTGCACGGCCCACGGCACCTCGTGCGAACCGGGCACGCGCACGGTCTCGATGGCCTCGGCGGGCACGCCGCCGGCGGTGAGCGTGGCGGTGGCGCGGGCGACGAGCGCGTCCACGAGCGTGGCGTTAAAGCGGGCCGCCACGATCCCGACGCGGAAGGCGTCGGCACCGGCAACGGACAAGGGCTTGGGCGCGTCTAGGCTCATGAGAAAGAAGGAAACGCAAAGGCATGCGGAGCGCCGCGCCGCGAAGCAAACGGGAAAAACACCGACCGAACGCCCGGCGTTTCAGAGTCCCACCTGTTCGATGATTTCCAAGCCGTAGCCGTCGAGACCCACGACTTTGCGCGGATGGTTCGTAAGCAGACGAATTTTGCACAGACCGAGCGCGGTGAGGATCTGCGCACCCGTGCCGTAGTCGCGGAAATCCATGCCAAGCGCGGGTGCGGAAAGTTTTTGCAAGCGGCTCGCCACCCCCGCCCCGCCCTGCGCGTGCTCCATGTAGAGCACGACGCCGCGCCCCGCCTCCGCGATGGCGCGGAAGGAACTCTCCAGCGTGCGAATCGAGCTCGAACCACGCTGGCGAAAAACATCGGCGAGCAGATTCTCGCTCTGCACGCGCACCAGCGTCGGCTCCGATCCGAGCTCGCCAAGCGTGAACGCAAGATGATGCCGGCCGTCGAGCCGGTTGCGAAAAACATGGAGCGTGAAGTCGCCATACTCGCTGGCGAAAGGCCCTGAGTTGACTCGCTCGACGAGACGCTCGCTGCGGAGGCGATATTCGATGAGCGAAGCGATGGAGATGAGCTTAAGGCCGAAGCGTTCCTTCATCGCCACGAGATCGGGCAAACGCGCCAGCGTGCCGTCGTCGTTGAGAATTTCGCAGATGACCCCGCTCGGGTGCAGTCCGGCAAGCGAGGCCAGATCCACGGCCGCCTCGGTGTGGCCTGCGCGCTCGAGCACGCCGCCGTCGCGGGCGCGCAGCGGGAAGATATGTCCGGGCTGCACCAACGCGTCGGGCTGCGCCTCGGCGTCGCCGAGCAGGCGGATGGTGCGCGCGCGATCATAGGCGCTGATGCCGGTGGTGATGCCGTCTGCCGCGTCCACCGAGACGGTGAAGGCGGTGCGGTGCGATTCGCGGTTTTCCTGCACCATCGGGTTGATGCCGAGACGACGCAGCTGCGCGCCGGTGGTCGGCACGCAGATGAGGCCGCGAGCGTGGCGGATCATCATGTTGATCGTCTCGGGCGTGGCTTTGCTCGCGGCCATGACGAGATCGCCCTCGTTTTCTCGATTCTCGTCATCGGTCACGATGATGAGACGGCCTTCGGCGATATCGGCGATGGCGGCTTCCACAGAATCAAACGGCGAGGCGGCGGACATGGGAGGTGGAGATTCGCGAACCGCGAGGTAAGTGTCAATCGACCGGCCCAGAGGGCTCGTTACGGAATAAGTGCCGCAAGATGGCACCGGAATTATGGTCGCGGGCAAGGCGCTCGCGAGGGAGCATCCCCTCTGCGGGCTGTAACCAAGCGTGCAACGCCGCCAGCGGCCATAAGACCGGGTCAGATTGTGCCAGTTATTTCGTAAGGAGCCCTATCCTTGCTATCCGCCGCGCTCCCGCGCCACCTTGCCGCTTATCAATCGTCCCATGCGTTTCCGCATCACTCACCGCACCCGCTATCTCTACGCCGGCGAAGCGAGCGAATCCTTTATGGAGGCGCGGCTCACGCCCGTGTCGGACGAGCGCCAGCGCCTGCTCTCGCGCGAGTTCAAGACCTCCCCCGCCGGCCACGTGAACGCCTACTCGGACTACTATGGCAACGCGGTGGAATCCTTCGCCATCGCGCATCGTCACGGCGAACTCGTGCTCGAGAGCCGCTCCGAGGTGGAAACGCTTCCATGGGAGCCGCCGCAAGCCGCGCTGGAAATCAGCGTCTCCGAGGCGCGGCAAATTTACCGCAGCGAACGACTGGATCTTTTTGAATTTCTCATGCCCTCGCCGGCCATTCCGATGTCGGCCCCGGTGCACAAGCTGGCCAACCAGTTTTTCAAGCCGAGCTTCGCCCTCGGCGAGGCGCTGTTAAAACTGAACCACTGGATCAAAACCGAGTTTCGCTACGCCAGCGGCAGCACCCGCATCGACACGCCCGTGTCCACCGTGCTCGCGCAGAAAACCGGCGTATGCCAGGACTTCGCCCAGGTGATGATCGCCATCCTCCGCTCGGCCGAACTGCCCGCACGCTACGTGACCGGCTACATCGAAACCGAGACCCAGCGCCTCGCCGTCGAACAAGGCAAACCCTCGCGCTCCGCGCTCGTGGGATCAGCCGAAAGCCACGCCTGGGTCGAGGTCTGCCTGCCGGGCGGCTTCTGGTGGCCGCTCGACCCGACCAACGACTGCGTGGCCGGCGAGCGCCACGTGAAGGTGTCCATCGGTCGCGACTACCTCGACGCGACCCCGACGCGCGGAGTCTTCAAGGGCACGCGGACCAAAAAACTGGACGTATCCGTAAACATGATACGCCAGACGATCGCGACCGTTCCCGCCGGGCGCTGATCTCGAACTAATTTTAATGCGCGTTCAAGTTGAGCCTCTGTGGGTAGGGACGGACCGCTGGGCCGTCCGCTCCGTTGAGCCTCTGTGGTAGGGACGGACCGCTGGGCCGTCCGCTCCGTTGAGCCTCTGTGGTAGGGACGG
>CAZOGV010000187.1:0-5246 GCA_964579225.1 uncultured Akkermansia sp.
GCATCCCGCTGGCCGACATCCCGGCTTTGTTGGGCGAGCGGCGCACGGTGGAGTTGAAGGAGGGCGAACTCTTCGGGGAGATCGCCGCGCTTGGCCGCACGCCGCGCACGTCGTCCATCGTCGCTTCTGGGCCCGCGCGCCTGCTCGAGATTCGCTGGCAGGGGCTGCGCGAGTTGCGCCGTTTCGACCCGCGCTGGCAGGCGCGCCTGGATCGGCTTTACCGCGAGCGCAGTCTGCTCGTGCAATTGAAGGAGACGCCCTGGTTCGCCGATCTCGACGCCGAGAGCATGAAGGCGGTGGCCGACGCCACTCGTTTCGAGACCTTCGGGCGCTTTGATTGGCACGGCAGTTACCGGGCTTTGAAAAACGAGTCGGCCGCCAACCTGCTCGCTCATGAGCCGGTGATCGCACGGGAGGGCGAATACCTGAACGGATTGCTCATCGTGCGCAGCGGTTTCGCGCGGCTCTCGCGCCGCTACAATCACGGCGAGCGCACGCTCAGCTACATGGGCAAGGGGGAGATATTCGGTCTGGCGGAGTTCGCCCGCCACGCGTTGCACGGCACGCCGGTCCACGCCGCGCACACGCTGCGGGCGCTGGGCTACGTGGATGTGCTGGTCATCCCCACGTCGATCGTGGAACGCCTGATCTTGCCACGCATCTCCCGCGAGGAGCTGGCGTGCCACGCCGCCGCGCCGGGCGGGGAGTTTTTGGGCACGACCGCCGCCGCTCTCTCCCCGGCGCCCTCGGAGTCCGCGGGGCCGATGGCGGACGCGGCCCGCGAGGAGGATTCCACCGCCCGCCGGGAGTTTTTGGTGGAAAACCGCTTCATCAACGGCACCGCCTCCATGGTCATCGACCTGGATCGCTGCACCCGTTGCGACGACTGCGTGCGCGCCTGCGCCTCGGCCCACGACAACAACCCCCGCTTCGTGCGCCACGGCCACGTTCACGACCATCTCATGGTCGCGCAGGCCTGCATGCACTGCATCGACCCGGTGTGCATGATCGGCTGCCCCACCGGCGCCATTCACCGCGACCTCGCCGGCGGCCAGGTGGTGATCAACGATTCCTCCTGCGTGGGTTGCTCCACCTGCGCCAACAGTTGTCCCTACGAAAACATCCAGATGGTGCCGGTGCGCGCGCCGGACGGGGAGCCCTACGTGGACAAGACAACGCGCCAGCCGATCATGAAGGCGACCAAGTGCGACCTCTGCATCGACCAACTTGGCGGCCCCGCCTGCGTGCGCGCCTGTCCGCACGACGCGCTCACCCGCGTGCCGCTGCACCAACCCGAGGCCCTCGAAAAATGGCTGTCCCGTTGAACAAAATGACGAACCCCTTTCGCGCCTGGGGCGGCTCGTGCCTCTTCGTTCTTGTCGGCGGCGCGCTCGTCTGGCTGGGAGTGCGCGTGTTGGAGGCGGCCTTGCGCCCGGCCGCGCTCCACACCGGTTTCGGCCTGCTGGCGCTGTGCGCGTTTCTCACTCTTTTCAACGCGCGCAAAAAGCTGTCCTTCCTGCCCCTGGGCTCGGCCAAGGCCTGGCTGCGGTTTCATGTCGGCGTCGGCTGGCTGTCGGTCGTTTTGTTCGGGTTTCACGTCGGCTGGGGCTGGCCGCGCAGCGGCTTCAACTCCGTGCTCGCGGCGGTGTTTCTCGTCGTCGCGCTCAGCGGCGTGGTCGGCATCTGGTTGAGCCGCCACCTGCCGCCGAGGCTGGCGCGTTCGGGCGAGCCGTTGACCTACGAGCGCTTGCCGCGCCTGCGCGCGGAGCTGGCGGCAGAGGCGCGCCGGCTGTGCCTGCCCCCGCCCGGGGACGAGGCGGCGAAGGACGAGGCGGCGGAATCGACCACCTTCGGCGATTTTTATGTGCGCCGGCTGCATCCCTATCTGCATTCGCGCGCGCCCTGGCTGCTGGCGTTGCGCGACGTCGATGCGCGGCACCGCGCGGTCGCGGCGGATTTGCGCGCACTGCGGCGCTATATGAACGATGCCGAGCACACGCGCGCCGACGAACTCGCCTCCCTTATCGACGCGACGCGCAACCTGGATTTTCAACAAAGCGCGCAACGTTTGCTGAAGCTGTGGCTCTTCGTCCACATTCCCTTCACCTACGGCCTGCTCATCCTGGTGGCGGCCCACGTGCTCATCATCCTCGCCTACCGCGCCAGCTGGTAACGAACGCGCCATGTTACGACGTTTTCTCCAGATCCCCGGCCTGAAGCGCAATCCCTACAACCGTCCCCAGGACCGTTGGACCTGCGGGCGCGCCTGTGAGGGTGGCGTTGGTTGTCCGCTTGGGCCGGGCGCGAGCGGTGCCTGCCAGGCCACGGGCGAGTGCGTGCCGGTGCGCCAAGGTGATCGTTGGCAATGCACGCGCTCGGACGCGGCCGGCGGCAAATGCGCCAACGGCCCGCTTCCGGACGGCTCTTGTTGCCGCCCGATGGAGCCTTGCGTGCCGCGCCGCAGCCTTCGTTCCTGGCGCGGTCGCGCGACCCTGCTCACGGCGAGCGCGGCGCTGGGCGGTGTGTTGATGTTTTTCACCTCGCCGCGTCACCGCGAGGCGGTGATGAGCCCGGGGCATCTCTCCAGCGCGCACTCGGCCGGCACCATGCGCTGCGCGGATTGCCATGATCCGGAGACGGCGCACTTCAAGGTCGCCTTCGCGGGTGCCGACGCGCTCCGCGAGCGCGCGCTGGCCGACAGCGGTCTGTGCCTCGAATGCCACTCGCTGGGGCCGGCCGCCTTCGCGCCCCATGGTCGCGCCGCGCTCGCGACGGCGGGCGCGCGGGACGACGCCGGCGGCGCGGGTCAGGCCGGTGCGACGGTCGAGCTGGCCAAGCTGCTCGGCCTGCCTCCCGCGCCGGGGGACGAACTTGCCTGCCAGACTTGTCACACCGAACATCGCGGGCTGGTGGCCGACATTCGCGCGATGAGCGACCACCAGTGCCAGGCTTGCCACCAGGAGACCTTCGCGAGTTTTCGCGGCGGGCATCCCGAGTTCGGAGGCTATCCCTACGAGCGCCGCACGCGCATCCGGTTCGACCACGTAAAGCACCTGCGCACCCATTTTCTTGATCCGTCCGTGAGCGCGCTGGCGCCCGACACCTGCGCGTCCTGCCACGAGCCGACGCCGGACGGGCGTCTGATGCTGGCGAAGGGCTTCGACCAGACCTGCGCGTCCTGCCACGGCGAACAAATCGCGGGCGCGGGGCGGGCGGACGATCCCGGCGTCGCGGTGCTGCGTATTCCCGGTTTGGATACGGAGTCGCTCCGCGCCGCCGGCTTCGAGGTGGGCGAGTGGCCGCGTTTCGCGGAGGGGCGGCCGACGCCCTTCATGGAGGTGATGCTCGCGTCCCGGCCCGGGGTGGCCGAGGCGCTGGAGACGCTGCGCGGCGCGGATTGGCTGGATTTGCAGGACGCGCCCCCCGCCCGGCTCGAGGCCGCCGCCGCGGTGGCCTGGGCGGTCAAGGAGCTGTGGCACGATTTGCTGGTGCAGGGGCAGGATGCGTTTCTTACCCAGGCGGCGCTCGGCGGCGCGCCCGACAGCCGCGCGCAGGTGGTGGCCGGGCTGCCGCTCGACGCCCTGGTGGCGGCGCGGCAGTCGTGGTTTCCCGGTTTGATGGAGGACGTGGCGGCGCACCGCGCCGGGCTGCCTCCGCCCTCTGCGCCGAAGCCCGTCGAACCGGTGGCGGCGACGCCACCGGTGGTGCCGAAGGCTCCGGTCGCGGCAGGTGGCGGGGATGATTTATTGGCCGGAGATGATCTGCTCATGGGCGACGACTTGCTGGCGGGCGACGACGACTTGCTCGCGCGGGCGCCGGCCTCGGCACCGGCTCCCGCCAAGGCGGGAGCGGGCGGCGGGGATGACTTGTTGGCGGGAGACGATTTGTTAGCGGGAGACGATCTCCTCGGTGGAGACGATTTGCTGGCGGGCGATGATTTGGCGGACGGTCCGGGAGTGCCGTCGGCGGTTGTTAAGCAAACGATCAAGGAGGCTCCGAAGCCCGCGACTTTGGCACCGCCCGATGTGTGGACGCGGCATGGCGGCTGGTATCGGCAAGAGGCGACCTACACCTTGCACTACCGGCCGACGGGCCACGCGGATCCTTTTTTGAAGGCGTGGCTGGATCTGACGGGACGGCAAATCGAGCGGGGGCCGGCGGCGGCGAAAATCTTGTTTCACGATTTGAGCCGGGAGAAGGGTCCCGGTTTGTGCGTGAAGTGTCATGCGGTGGACGCGGTCGAGACGGGGCTGGCGCTGCAATGGCACGCGCGCGGTCCGGAGCCGGGGCGGCGCGGGCATACGGTGTTCAGCCACCGGGCGCATTTCGCGTTGTTGGATGATCGCGGGTGTCAGTCCTGCCACGAACTCGACGATGCGGCGGATTACGCGGGATCGTTCGCGACGGGCCAGACCGAGCCGACGCTTTTCCAGAGCAATTTCCGTCCGCTGGCGAAGAGCACCTGCGCGAGTTGCCACCAACCGGACGGCGTGTCTGACGCTTGCCTGACTTGCCACACCTACCACGCGGACGTGTTGGAGACTTTGTTGCCGGGGACCGGGGGCAGGCCGGCGCCGACGCTGGCACCCACGACGACAGCGACGCCGATGCCGATCAAATACTAAGGTTGTTGGCGCGGGTGTGGAGGGTCTGCACAACGGAGATGTTGCGCATGGCGAAGGCGGCTTCGCAGTAACGGAGGTAGTAGCTCCATTTGCGCATGAAGCGTGGATCGAAGCCGAGGGCCAAGACCTGGTCGCGTTTGGCGTGGAAGGCGTCGTGCCAGAGCCGGAGGGTGCGGGCGTAGTCCTGGCCGAAGTCCTCGATATGGTGGAGCATGAAGCCGCCGGCGCGGGCGAGCTGCTGGTTGACGCGGTTTAGCGAGAGCAGGAGGGAGCCGGGGAAGATGTGTTTCTGGATAAAATCCACGCCGCGGCGGAGTTCGGCGTAGCGGTGGTCGGGGCAGGTGATGAATTGGAGGGCGAGGAGGCCGTCGGGTTTTAGGCGGGCGGCGAGGGTGTCGCAGTAAACGGGGAGGAATTTGTGGCCGAGGGCCTCCATCATCTCGATGGAGACGATCTTGTCGTAGGTGCCGACGTGGTCGCGGTAGTCCTCGAAGCGGACCTCGACGCGGTCGGCGAGGCCGGCGGCGGCGACGCGCTGGCGGGCGAGGTCGTATTGTTGTTTGGAGATGGTGAGGGTGGTGACGCGGCAGCCGTAGGTAGTGGCGGCGTGGATACTGAAGC
>CAZOGV010000188.1:0-5145 GCA_964579225.1 uncultured Akkermansia sp.
GCCCCCCGCCGCGACCGCCCCTCCCCGCCCTCGGCCAATCCCCTCGCCCGCCCCGCCCGCGTCCTCTGCGTGGACGACGAGCCCAATATCCGCGTCCTCATCTCCGACTGCCTCGCCGTCTTCGGCCACCGAGTCGTCGCCGTGTCCAGCGGCCCCGAGGCCCTCGAGGCCCTCGCCGAGCAGAAGCCCGAATCCCCCTTCGATCTCGTCATCACCGACCTCGGCATGCCCGACATGGACGGCCGTCAGCTCGCCCGCCAAATCAAGCGCAGCCACCCCGACCTCCCCATCGTCATGATGACCGGCTGGGGCTCCATGATGAAGGGCGCCGAGGAGGACCGCGCCCTCATCCACACCGTCCTCTCCAAGCCCCCCCGCCTCGACGAGCTCAGCGAGCTCGTCGCCCGCATCACCTCCCGCGCCGACCGCGCTCGCGGCCACCACTGATTTCCCTCCCTCGATCGGTCCGATCCGCCCGATCAGTCCGGTCCTCCGCCCACTCGCCTCGCGCGCCTCCCCCTGCGCTTTCGCGCCTTTGCGCCCGCCTCACCCGGCCCCGATCCGGTTCGCCGCCACCAGCCGCGTGATGCCCGCGAACAGCGTCTCCGCGAAGTTCGTCACCCGCCCCGCCTTCCGACACACCACCCATTCGCGCGTCGGCGGCTTTCGCCCCAGCGGCAGCGCCACCAACAACCCCTTGTCCAGCTCCTCCGTCGCGATCCAGGCCGGAAAAATCCCCACCCCGATATCTAGCCGCACCAGCTCCTTGATCACCTCCTCGTTGCCGATCTCGATGAAGGGCTGGATCGCGATGCCTTCCCGGCGCATGAAATCGTCGATCAGCCGCTTCGTGAACGAGCGACTCTCCGCCAGCACGAAACGCTGACTCGCGATCGACGCCCGGTTGACCCGCCCCGCCCGCGCCCACGCATGCATCGGGTTCACGATAAACGCCAGCGCGTCGCCCGCCACCGCCACGCACTCCAGCCCACGATGCTCCGGCGTGCGCGGACTCAGCCCGAGATCGATCCGCCCCTCCGCCACCTCCTGCGCCACCACTCCCGCCGCGCCTTGCGTGATCTGGATCGAGACCTGCGGACAACTCTCCTTAAACTCCCGTATCACCGCCGGCACCAGATACTGGCACGCCGTCGGGCTCGCCCCGATCCGCAGCCGCCCGCGCCGCCAATCCCCGCCCGACTGCACAAATTCGCGCAACCCCTCCAACCCCTCCAGCAACCTCGTCGCCTCCGGCAAAAACCGCGCCCCCTCCGCGCTCAGCTCCAGGCTGCGCGTCGTCCTCGCGAACAACACGCACCCCAACGATTCCTCAAACGCCTTCAATGCATGCGACACCGCCGAGGGCGTCAGGTGCAGCTGCCGCGCCGCCTTGCGCATGTTGCCCGCCCGCGCCACCGCCACAAACACCCGCAAATGCCGCGTATCCACCAGTTCGTTCATTCCACACCCTCCAGCAGACACCGTGCCCCGCGCACCCGAGATTGTTCGATTTCATTCAATAGTGTGCTTAAATTGTTTCGTTGGTTAAAATTGTCCACCGCGCCCTGTTGGCACCACCGCTGCTGACTTTCGCGGCATGTCCCAACGCCGCCCCGCCGCCGACCTTTTCCCCGCCGCCCCCCGCGCGCCCGGCCGACGCATCACCATCGGTTATGTCCCCCTCACCGATTGCGCGCCGCTCGTCGTCGCCCGCGAGCTCGGCCTCTTCGAGCGCCACGGGCTCGACGTTCGCCTCTCCCGCGAGGCCGGCTGGGCCACCGTGCGCGAAAAGATGCTCCACGGCGAACTCGACGCCGCCCACGCCCCCGCGAGCATGGTCTTCGAGATGAGCCACGGCCTCGGCGGCGTCGCCCCCGTGCCCGCCCTCACCGGCCTCGTTCTCGCCCACCACGGCAACGCCATCGTGCTCTCCAACGAGCTGCGCGACCTCGGCGCCACCGACGCCGCCTCCCTGCGCGCCGTCATCGAGGCCCACCGCGGCCGCCGCCGCTTCACCTTCGCCGGCGTGCTCGTGTATTCATCCCAGCACTACCTCATGCGCGACTGGCTGCGCTCCGGCGGCATCGATCCCGACCGCGACGTGGACCTCGTCGTCGTCCCGCCCCCGCTCGTCGCCGACTGCATGGAGCAGGGCCACCTCGACGGCTACTGCGTCGCCGAGCCGTGGAGCTCCGTCGGCCTCCTGCGCGGCGTCGGCCACGGCATCGCCCTCAGCGCCGATCTCGCCCCCATGCACCCCGAAAAAATCTTCATGGTCCGCGCCGACTTCGAGCGCGACCGCCCCGAGGAACACCTCCGCCTGCTCGCCGCCCTCATCGAGGCCGGCCGCTGGTGCGACCGCCCCGCCAACCGCGCCGGCCTCGCCACCTTGCTCTCTTCCCCCGCCTTCCTCGGCGTCTCCATCTCCTCCCTCAAAAACGCCCTGCTCGGGCCCTACCACCTTTCCCCGGGCCGCACCACCCGCGCCGACCACGCCATCCTCTTTCACCACGATGGCATCGACCGACCCGCCGTGGACAAGGCCCGCTGGGTCGTGGACGCCATTCGCCGCCAGGCGCTCGGCCAAGATCTGCCCACCCTCTCCGACCCCGAACTCGCCGCCCTCTTCCGCGCCGACCTCTATGACCGCGCCCTGCCGCTCGCCAACCTGCTCGGTCCGGCCCCCGCCGCCCGCCGCCCCGCAGCGCCTGCCGCCAAGCGCCCCGCCCGCCGCGCCCTCGTCACGGCCTGACCCCCTTTCCCCCTCCGCAACACAACCCACCACCACACCACACCCATGAGCATCTACAAAGATCCCTTCAACCCGAACGAGGACGTCTGGTCCGAGTGCGGCGAAAACGCCACCTCCGCCACGCCCGGCCAGGAATACGCCGGCCTCACGCCCGACGACCAGGCCTTCCTCCGCAAGCGCCGCATCACCGGCGCCAACAAGGACGAGGTCGTCACCCGCGCCCTCGAAAGCTCCGTCCTCCGCGGCCTCTTCAAGACCGACCCCTCCCGCCGCGCCTTCCTGCGCCAGGTCGGCGTCGGCGCCGCCGCCGCCCTCGTTTCCCAGTTCTTCCCGCTGCAAAATCTTCAGGCCATGGCGGTGGACGCCTCCAAAAATCTCGAAAAGAAATCGCTCAAGATCGGCTTCGTTCCCATCACCTGCGCCACCCCGCTCGTCGCCGGCCACGCCCTCGGCTTCTATCAGAAATACGGACTCGACGTCGAAATCGTCAAAACCGCCGGTTGGGCCGTCGCGCGCGACAAATGCCTCAACGGCGAATACGACGGCTCCCACCTGCTCTTCCCCATGCCCGCCGCCATGTCCCTCGGCATGGGCTCCAGCTCCGGCCCGCAGCCCTGGCGCGTCGTCTCCAACGTCAACACCAACGGCCAGGCCATCGTTCTCTCAAACAAACACAAAGATAAGCAGGACCCGCGCAAATGGAAGGGCATGAAGTTCGCCGTGCCCTTCGAGCACTCCATGCACAACTACCTGCTCCGCCTCTATGTCTCCGAGGCCGGGCTCGACCCGGATCGCGACATCCAGATCCGCACCCTCCCGCCGCCCGAGATGGTCGCCAACCTGCGCGCCGACAATGTGGACGGTTACCTTGCGCCCGATCCCTTCTGCCAGCGCGCCGTCTACGATGGCGTGGGCTTCATCTACAAACTCACCAAGGAACTCTGGAACCAGCACCCGTGCTGCGTCTTCTCCGTGAGCGAGCGCTTCATCCAGGAAAACCCCAACACGTTCATGGTGCTCTCCACCGCCGTGCTTGAGGCCACCGCCACCGCCGAGTTGCCCGAGCAGCGCGTCGCCTTCGCCGACGCCATGGCCCCGGCCAACTACCTCAACCAGCCGCCCGAGGTCCTGCGCCAGATCCTCACCGGCATCTACCCCGACGGCCTGGGTAACTTGAAGCGCGTGCCCGACCGCATCTCATTCATGCCCTTCCCGACCCAGTCGATGGGCATCTGGGTGCTCTCGCAGATGAAGCGCTGGGGCTACATCAAGGAGGAGATCGATTACCAGACCGTCGCCTCCCAGATCTTCCGCTCCACCGCCACCGCCACCCGCATGCGCGAGATGCAAAACGAGATCCCCGACCTCAAGTTCAAGGACCTCACCGACGACCATTATCCGGTGCTCGATATCTTCGGTCGCAAATTCGATCCCGCCGCCCCCGCCGCCTACAACGACGGCTTCGCCATCAAACGCACCTGACTCAAGGAGCGGCGACACTCCTGTCGCCGACCGGGGATCGCCGTCGCCTCTGCGGCGATCCCCGTCCCTCCCGCCACCTCCGCCCCGCGTTCCTCCGCCGTCCCCGTCACCCAGGTTTCATGTCCCTCTCCGCGTCCAACCACCTCCGCCTTCGCGCCGCCGCCCTCTCCTTGGCCCTCTTCGCGGCATTCCTGCTCGTCTGGCACGGCACCACCCGCCGCACCGTCGCCGAGGCGACCATCAGCACGCTCGCCCCTGCCGAACGGGACACCCTCCTCTCCGCCGGCCTCCTCCCTGCCGACCTCGACCACTACCTCGCCGCCGGCCTCGCCTTCCCCCAGCTCCAACAACTCGCCTCCCTCGGCCTCACCCGCGCCGACATAGAAATGGCCGGCGGCCTCTCCGCCCTCGGCATCACCTCCGCCGGCGCCCCCGGCAAAAAGACAGGCGGCTTTCCCACCCCCGCCGAGGTCGGCTCGCGCCTCTGGGAATCACTCCGCGATCCCTTCTATGATCGCGGCACCAACGACAAAGGCCTCGGCATAAACCTCGCCCACTCCCTGCGCCGCGTCGCCATCGGCTTCCTCGCCGCCATCGCCGTCGCCCTGCCCGTCGGCTTCGTGCTCGGGATGTCCCCGCTGCTCAACGCCGCCCTCGCGCCCTACATCCAGATCCTCAAACCCATCTCGCCCCTGGCCTGGATGCCGCTCGCGCTCTACACCATCAAGGACGCCGAGCAGTCCTCCCTCTTCGTCATCTTCATCTGCTCCGTCTGGCCCATGCTCATCAACACAGCCTTCGGCGTCGCCGCCGTACGCAAGGACTGGGTCAACATCGGCCGCACGCTCGAACTCTCCCGCATCGAGCTAGCCACACGCATCATCCTCCCCGCCGCAGCCCCCACCATCTTC
>CAZOGV010000189.1:0-5046 GCA_964579225.1 uncultured Akkermansia sp.
GGGATTTCGGCTCGCGCGTCGGCGGGGGGGCGTTTGGCTGGCTCGCACTCCACGATGCGTATCACCGGTCTCGCCCTTGTCCCGCCCCCTTCCGCCGCCGATCTGCCCCGCGTCACGCCCGAGTTGCTCGCTTCCGTGCTCGCGCGCTACTCGCGCAGCAACGAGGGCATCCACGCCATTCTCGCGAAGGTCGATCCGGCTGATCCGGACGCGTCGATCGATCGCATCCTTAAGTTCGTCGATTATGGCCACGCCTCCATCGGCGGCCTCACCGGCGGGTTGGCCATCGCGCTCGACGACGTGTCGATGTGGCTCGCGTATAAGGTTTTTGAAATCGCGCAGATGGCGGACGGCCAGGAGTCGTCCACCCGCTACATCACGCTCGCGCCAAGCGCGCTGCCCGAGCCCGAGGCGCTGGGCATCCCGGACGATCTTGCGCCGCGCTGGCGCGAGGTGATGGCGCGGAGTTTTGCGGCTTATCAGGCGGAATACGCGCGGCTCGATGCGCTCGGCGAGGCCGAGCCCGACCGCGTGCGCGTGCCGGACGGCGCCAAGCCGGCGGTGGTGGCGCGCATCCGCAAAAACTACGCGCTGGATCGCGCGCGTTATTTCATCCCGCTCGCCACCCGCACCAACCTCGCGCTGGTGCAGAGTTCGCGCATGTGGGCGCAAACCGTAAAGCACCTCGCCTCGCTGCCCCAGCCCGAGGCGCGCGCGGCGGCCGACCTGATCCGCGGCGAGCTGCTCAAAATCTCCCCGCGCCTCATGCGCCACAGCGGTGCGGAAAAAAGCTACGAAGCCCAGGCCACCGCCGAACTCGCGACCTCTTGCCGACTCGGCCTCGAGCGCCTCTCCGCCGCGCCGCTCGCCGACGAGACTTGGGTGCATGTTGACCACGCCACGCCGCCGTTTCTGGCCGAGCAGCAAAGCGTGTCCGACGCGCTCTCCGCCCGCGCCAACCGCTATGGTCAACAGGGCACCGCGACGCGTCGCATGCGGGTGAGCTTTGCCTGGAACAACATGGCGCTGGCCGAGCTGCGCGACCTCAACCGCCATCGCACCGGCCACCGTTACACGCCGCTCATTCAGGCGGGTTTTTACCTGCCGCCGGAGATCGCGCACGACGCCCATCTCGCGTTGCTTGAAGACCAACTTGCCCTCACTCGCGAGCTGATGGCGCGCGGTTCACCGGCCTATGTTTATTCGTTGCTGCTCGGCGCGCAGACGCCTTTTGAGCACAGCACGCACGCGGATAAGTTTATTTATGAAGCCGAGCTGCGCACCGGCATGGGTGCCCATTACCGCTACGCCGAACACCTGAGCGCCGTGCTGGCCGGGTTTTTTGAGCAAGTGCCCGAGGCTCGCGCCTGGGTGGCCGAGGGCACGGCCGAGCCTGAATAACCTTGCCGCCGGTCGCAGGTATTTATGCCATCTGCGCTCGTGAAATTCTCCGTCGGCCTACTCCTCGCCGCCGCCATGTGCATGACGGCTGCTTCCGCTTACTCCGCGCCCGGTCGGATGGACACCTCCAAACGCGCGCGGGTATCGACCGAAAAAAAGGCCGATCTTCCCGGGACCGTGGAGATGAAGCGGCAAGAGGTGCTGCAAGATAGCCGCTTCTCGACCGGCGACCTCCGCGAGAAAAAAGACGCCATCGTGGGCGAGCGCCGCAGCGCGATCGAGACCAAGGAGACCCGCGAAAAGAAAATGGCCCCTCGGCGTGAGTTGGTCGAACCGGACCAAATTCCCCACAAGGAGAGCGTATGGAATCGCAAGCAGCAGTCCCGCTTTTCGACGTCGGAGGACGCCTACCGTTCGCGCGTCGCGACCCGCTTTCAGGATAAAATCGGCGACGCGTCGCCTTTCCCGCAGCCCACTCGCGCAGTCACCGATCAGCGCACCACGTTTTCCAAGGTCAACCGCTTCGCCTTCCGCAAAAACGGCGACCAGACGATCACCACGACCACCGCCGGCGGTGAGGCGACATCGAGCAATGTGTCCGACCGCTCCAGCTTGGCCCCTGGCTCACCGACCGCGCCTGCACGCAGGCGCTGATAGTTCTCTTTCTCAAAACCGCTTTCCCGCTTCTTTTTCCACCCGATTCATTGTGTGAAGCCCTTTCGCATCCTTCAGTTCAACATGCAATTTGGCCAGGTATGGGATGAAAATAATCCCGATCAGGCTCCTGTGCATCTTCAAGACGCCATCGACGAGATACTGCGGCACGACGCTGACATCATCCACCTGCAGGAGGTGGAGCACGCCCGCCCCGCCGGCTCGAACGTGCCAGGCATGACGACGGCCGCCATCGCCACCGCTCCGAATTATTCCCGCCTGCGCGCGGCGTTGAGCGGCTACTACCCGCATTTCGCGTTTCCCCGGCCCGACGAACGCGAGCTGCCTTTCGGTATCGGCCTCGCGATTTTTTCCAAAACCCCGCTGCGCGCCACCTTCGCCGAGCAGCTGCCCTCACCGCCCATCGAGTTCGAGTTCATGGGCAAAAAAAAGACGCCCACCGACCGCTTGCTTATCGGCGCGCGCACCACGATCGAGGGCCGCGAACTCACGTTGCTGAACACGCACCTGCTCGCGTTTTTCATGCTCAAGACAGACAGCCGCGCCTACCCCGAGCAACGCCGGCGCCTCGCCGAACACCTCCGCGCGGCTGATGGCGCACCGCTCGTGCTGACGGGTGATTTTAACGTGCGCGACCACGTCGGCCTCTGCGAGCAGTTCGCCGCCGAGGGCTTTTCGAGCGTGCAGACCGAGGCCATCACTTGGCGTCGCATGCCCTACGTGCTCGACCACATTTTCCACAACGCGCCGCTGCGCTGCGTCGGGCATCAAGTCGTGCCCACCATGTCGAGCGACCACCATGTGTTGATCGGCGACTTCGTCTGGGCTTGAGGGCGCGGGGCGGGGTAGGGCGGGACCGCTGGGCCCGCCGTAAGCCCGGAAACCGCGGTTCAGCGCCTCATGTAGCCCGCTTCGTGAGAAGCGGGAGTTGGGTGAGCGCCGCACCCTTTTGTCCCGCCTCTCACGAGGCGAGCTACGTCCAATCGCGGAATCCGCCATAAATGGCATCCGGGTGGCATGCGCTCTCAGACGGCGTGCCCAGCGGTCACGCCCTACCCGCATACGACATTGCTCAGCGCGTGACTTGGTAGAGGGCGTAGCCGGCGAGCAGGCCGGGCCAGAAGGCGCAGGGCGTCTTCCAGTCGCCGCGCAGGCGGGCGCGGCGGGCGACGCGGTAGCCGGCGGCGGCGGCGAAGTCCTCGAAATCGGCGAGCGTGGCGGGATTGGCCGGGCGGCTTTCGTGCCAGGGGTGCGGATAAACGGGGTTGCGCGGTTTGCGACCGAGGAGGAGGGCGTCGTATCGGTTTTTCCAATACCCGTGGTTGGCGAAGCCTACGGTGGCGGCGCGGCCGACGCGCAGGGCCTCGGCGAGCACGGCGGCGGGATCGGGCACCTCTTCCAGAGTGCGGGAGCAGACGACGTGGTCGAAGTGGCCGTCGGGCAGGGCGCGCATGTAGCCGAGCATATCGCCCTGGTAGGCGGAGAGGCCGCGGCGCACGCAGGCGGTGATTTTGCCGAAATCGAGATCGACGCCGAAGGCGCGGGCCTTGCGGGTCTGGGCGAGGTATTCGAGCAACACGCCGCGACCGCAGCCAAGGTCGAGCACGCGCGCGCCAGGCTCGATCCAGTCGGCGAGGATCTGCATGTCGATGGTGCGTTTGGCGGCGGCGGGAGGCATGGCGTTAAATGACGAATGACGAATGACGAATGACAATGCCGGATTGGGCGCGGGGCGGCGGGAGGACCGAATCGGAGGGCGGAGGGCTGGAGCCGGGGGCAAGGAGCGGCGACACTCTTGTCGCCGGGCGAGAGGGGCATTCGGCGACAGGAGTGTCGCCGCTCCTTGGATGTGCCGCGCCGCTTGTGCGGCGGGCGTGAAAATGCGGCCGGGCGCGCGGCGGGCTTGTGGGCGCGGGCGCGGGCGGTTTGCGTGGGAGGCATATTTTTATGACGCATACCGAGGCCCTTGAAATCATCCGCACGCAGCTCAGCCGCCTGGACGCCCTTTACGGGCGCGTGGTGTTCGACGAATGGGCCTTGCTGACCATCGACGCGAAGGGCGGGGCCACGATCGCGGGCTACGCGGGACCGCGCGCGGCGAAGTTCAAGGACGAGGTCGCGGTGGATGCGCGGGCGCTGCGCGAGGCGGCTGAGTTCAAGTCCTACGAGGTGGGCGATTTCGAGTTCGTTCACGATGCGGCGGGCGCGCACTTGGACGCGTTTTTGCGCGTCGGCCCGGCGGCCTATCTGGTGTGCAATCACATGGACGGCACGATGGAAAAAGTGCGCGCGGACGCGCGCTGGCGGCAGGCGCAGGTGGCGTGGTTTAACCTCGCGGAAAAATTCCGGGCCGATCCGGTGGTTTGACCCACGAGGCTGCTTCAGCCGCCGAGGCCTTCGCGGAGGCACCACGCGTAGGCGACGAGGGGTAGCAGCGCGAGCCAGCGGGGCAGGCCGGAGAATACCGCGAGCAACAGGGCGTGGAAGCCGGCGGCGGCGGCGAGCACGAGCAGGCTGTCGCCGAACCAGGCGGGCGGGGTGAAGGGGGTGAGCACGGCGACGAGGCCGAGGCAGAGCGGGATGCAGATGTGGCCGTCGCCGACCTGCGACGCGTAAACGATGTCGGACCGGGCGCGCGCGGCGTAGTAAACGGCGAGGGCGGCGTTGGGCAGGACCATGAGCCAGGCGGTGATCCAGCCGAGATGCGAGGCGCCAAGGCTGTCGGCGGGGCGGGCGGAGAGCCAGGCGACGATCCAATCCAGGCTGACGACGAGCACGGCGGCGGCGGCGATGGCGAGCAGGGCGTCGAGCGCGATGGTGGGCGAGAGGCGCTGGCGGTTGACGAGCTGGTGCTTGCGGACGTCGTAGAGGTGGAAGCCTTGCCAGATGACGAAGAGGCCGATGAGGGCGAGGCCGTCGCCGCGGTTGAGTTGTCCGTCGGAGGCGAGGGCCCAGACGATGAGCGGGAAG
>CAZOGV010000190.1:0-5033 GCA_964579225.1 uncultured Akkermansia sp.
CCCGCCCGCGCCCTCACCGAGGCCGACCTCCTCTTCGGCAAATACATCCTCCTCCGTAAGGGCAAAAAATCCTACGCCGTCCTCCGCGTCGCCTGACGCGCCGCAGACTGGGATATAACCACAGATAACACAGATTCTCACAGATGCCCGGAATCGGATTTTTCCGACATCTGTGCCCATCTGTGAAATCTGTGGTCCTTTCTACGTCTCGCCCTTCACCGCACCCGAATCCCGCTTCGCCAGCTCCTCGTCGAGCTTGCCCATCTCGATCGCCATCTGCGTGCCCGGCACCACGCCCATCGCGGTGCGACCGCGTTGCAACGCCGCGCGCGCCTCCTGCACACGGCCCGCATCCGCCAGATGCCGCGTGAAAGGCGCCACCACCTCGTCCCACATCGCCGCGCCGCCGCCACGGCCGAACTGGCGCATCAAAATATCATACAGGCGCACCTGGTCCTCCAGGCGTTGATTCGCCTGCGCGCGCCGCATCTGCTCCGCCACCTGGCGCACCGCCAGATCGGTGCGCGCGCTGCGAAAACGCCGCGCCAGCTCCCGCTCCAAAAACTCCGCCCGCGAGGTCTCGCCGCGCGCATACAGGCTGTCCACCACCACGCCCATGTAGCGCGCGTTCAACTCCGGATACGACGTCAGCCCGTTCGCCGCCTCGTAGGCCACCGCTTCGCGCTCGCGGCTCGGCTCCGGATTCGCCTCCAACATCACGTCCCACGCCTCCAAGGTGCGCCGCTCCAGCCGCACCGCCCGCCGCGCCGCCTGCTCCGCCCCCGCCCGGTCTCCGTCCACCAACAACCAACGCGCGAACGCCGCGTGGACCGCCGCCTCGCGCGCGTTTCGCTCGCGCCGAAACCCTTCGCTCAAAAACGCCAGCTCGTGATCCGAAATGTCGTTCCAACTCAGCGGATCGATCGCCTTGCCCACCACGTAGCGCTGCCCCTCGTGCCGCCCCGCGTCCATGCGCCAGCGGCGTGCCGTGCCGAGATAACCGAACCACGCATGACGCCCGTCCAGCCCCGCGCCGGAAAATAACAACGTCGGCACGCCGCGCGCCTTGCCCGCCTGCGTGGAGAAATACGCCTGGTCCACACAGATGCCGCCCTCGCGCAAAATCTCCTCCAGCGTGTAACTCTCGCCAGGCCACACATACTCCGCGTTCGCGATTCGATCCAAGCGGTAGCGCACGTCCGAATAGGTCGTCTCCAACCTCGCCAGCGGCGTCTTCACTTTCTCCTGCGCCCACGCGCGGTCCGCCTCGGGCAGCGACAGATCGACCAAGAACCGCAGCTCCGCCGCATCGAGTTGCGCCAGCGGATGCAGGCTCTTTCCCGAACGGTCCAGCGCGACGAAAAACGCAAAGGCCTCGCGCGCCGACGGCAGCTCCCGCGGCAAGGCCTCGACCTTCACCTGCCAATGCGGCCAGCGCGGCGGCGGCGGTGTGTCATACACCAGCGCGATGGCCGCCGCCAACGATCCATACGCGCCGAAATCCTCTGCCGAGGCCGCGTAAAGCTCGTTCAGTATCCGATAAACCTCGGGCCGGAAATCCACCGCGCTCTCCAGCGCGAAATACTCCGCCGAAAACGCCGCGTCGCCCAGCACCCTGATCCTCACCGCCGCGTCCATCCACGTCCCCGTCGGCGTCTCCGGGGACGCGGGCCGGCGCGACCCCGAGCCCACGTTCCAGCCCGATTCCCTCATCGCCGCGCGCCAGTTCGCCGCGTGCGCCCCGGCCGGCTCCGCCCATGCCGCCGCCCAACTCGCCGCCGAACGCCAGCCCTCCGCCGCCGTGTAGTTGCCTCGTGAATACGATTGCAGGGCCGCCCGGCGCAGCGCCGCCGCCATCGCCGGCCAGCCGTATTCCCCCGCGCCGCGCTCGATCGCCTCCGCCTGCGCCGGACCCGGCGCCGCGCGCAGCCACTCCTCGGGCACCGTCTGCGCGCCCGCCGCCGGCGCGCACACCGCCGCCAGCAACCCGATCAACCAAAGCGCCGGACGCCGACGCCGCAGAGTCGTGCCGGCCATGGGGCTCACTGGTCGATGGGCAACTCGACCACGAAACGAAATCCGTAATGCCGGGAACGGTCGGTCTTGGCACGATCCTCCACCGGCACCTGGGCGAGGGCCTCGGGAGAGTCCAGCACGCTGCCGCCGATCAGCTTGGCGCGGGTGTCGCCCGCCGGCGCGTCGAGCCACTCGGCCAGATTGCCGATCAGATCGCGGTAGCCGTTGGCGTTGGACCGACCGGTGTCGGTCGCGCCCACCTGGCCGCCACCGACCGAGCTGCGGATCTCGCCGCCGCCCTCGCCCAGCGCGAGCCGATGCTCCGCCTCGGTCGGCAGGCGCACCGTCACGCCCATGATCCAGGAGAGGCGCTTGCAGAACTCCTGCGCGTCGTTCCAGTTCACCGAGTCCACCGGCATGGCCCGGCCGGGATTGCGGCTCGGGTTGGTGTTCATCACCGCCTGATAAAGTCCCTGATGCGTCTCGGTGCCGAACAGCAGCCGGTCCCGCACGCCGACCAGCGGCAGCAGGCGGTCGAAAACCTCGGCCTGCAAGGTGCGCAGCTCCGCCGCCTTCAGGCCGAGGTAGCTGAGCTTGATGCGCAAGTCGCCATCGACGTAGTTGCTTTTCGGATACTCGGCGACCAGGCGCTCGGCCAGCCGCAAGGCCTCGGGCAGCGCCTGCTCGGCGGCGACCAGGCGGCGGCGGCGCAGATCCTCCGCGATGGCGCGATCAAGCCGTGCCAGCTCCATCGCGATCGGCTGCGAACGAGCCGTCTGCAACTTCGCGTCCAGCACCTCGATGCGCGCGGAGGACACGAAGCGGCTTCGCGAAAAATGCTGGTTGATCTGCCGCTGCCGCAAAAGCGCCTCGGAAAAGGCTTCGGCGGCCGCCACCGCGTCGCCCGCGACCACGGCGGCGTCGCCCTTCCGATCAAATTCGTCGATTTCGCCCGCCACGCCCGCCGCGTTGAGCGACGATATCTCGCCCTCGATGCGGTCAAACTCCGCCAAATTCGCGTAGCGGGTGCGGGCGTAGTCTTGGTTGATTCGCCCCAGCATGTCGCGAGCCGCCGTGTAGGCCGCCAGCGCCGCCGGCCAACGCTGCTCCTCCATCGCCGCGCGCGCCTTTGCCAATGCCGCCTCCTTCTCGATATGCAAAGGATAAACCTTCAAAGAGGTCAGCGCGCGCTCGATCTCCGCCTCGCGCACGTAATTCTTGTAACGCGACGAAGCCGAGCCGGTGTTAATGAAACGCTGAAGTTGCAGCGCCTTGGTGTAGGCTTCGGCCGACTCCGCCAGACGCATGGCGTTTTGGTCCTCCTCGCCCGCGCGCATCAGCCGCTCGATCTGGTCCAGGGTCCGACGCGCCCGCACCGTGTCCAACTCGCCCTCCAACCGGTCCAGCGTCTGCTGCTGCACATAATCCCCGAAGCGCGGCGAACGCGCGATGGCGCGCTGTTTTTCCACCGCCTGCGACAACACCGTCAGCGCCTCGTCCGAAACCACCCCGGCCGACTCGAAGCTCTTGTAACGCGCCTCCAGCGCCTCGACCTCGGTGAGCATGCGTCGCAGTTCCTCGTCCGCCGGCCGGGCCGCCTCGATTTGCTCCGCCGTGGCCACCGGCTTTCCCGGCCCGAGATTGGCCAACAAATACCAGAGCCCGCCCAGCACCGCGATGCCGAGAAGCGAGTAAAACCAGGGACGGACGACGGGCCAAAGGGGTGCCTGAAGATGACGTTTTCTAGGGAATGCCATGATTGGGGTTTATTACCCAAAGTTCCCCTTCCGCAAAATGCAACGCCTCGCCGAGGCTCGACAAGCCCCCTCCCCCTTTCACCCTGTGGGTTTACCTACGCCCGTGATCAAACACCTCGCCATCCTCGCCCCCGGCCTGCTCGGCGCCTCGGTAGCCCGCGCCGCCCGCGCCCGCGGCCAAGCCGAGCGCATCACCGTCTGGGCCCGCCGCCCCGAGGTCCGCGCCGCGCTAAAGGACCAGCCTTGGCTCGACCACGTGGCCGACACCCCCGAACACGCCGTCGCCCACGCCTCCCTCGTCGTGCTCGCCGCCCCGGTGGACAAAATCATCGCCCTCGACGCCCAGATCGCCCCCCACGTCCCGCGCGGCTGCATCGTCACCGACGTCGGCAGCGTCAAAGGCCCCATCTGCGCCGCCGGAGCCACCCACCCGCGCGCCGCCGAAGCCATCTTCATCGGCTCCCACCCCATGGCCGGCGGAGCCCACACCGGTTGGGAACACGCCACCGCCGACCTCTTCGAAAACCGCGTCACCTTCGTCACCCCCGACTCCAAAACCCCGCCCGAAAAACTCCACGTGCTCGAAACCTTCTGGCGCGCCCTCGGCTCCAACGTCGTCACCAAGACCCCTGCCGAGCACGACGAGATCGTGGCCAACATCAGCCACCTCCCCCAAGCCGTGGCAACCTGCCTCGCCAACACCCTCGCCGCGCGCGACGGACAATGGCGCCACCTCGCCGGCAACGGCCTGCGCGACACCACCCGCATCGCCGCCAGCGACGCCACCATGTGGGTGGAGATTTTTCAGCACAACCGCGACGCCGTCCTCCACGCCCTCGCCCGCCAGGAGACCGAGTTGGCCGACTTCCGCCGCGCCTTGGAACAATCCGACTGGACCGAGATCCGCGCCCGCCTCGAACGCGGAAAACTCTGGCGCGACGGCTTTCGCGCCTGAGTCCGACACTTCTGGAGGGACCGGCTCCGTCCGGTCCGCGTTTGCACGGTCCGCGCGGACGACACGGAGGTCGTCCCTCCAATCCCCCACCCCTCCGCCGCTCTTCCAACTCATCCGCGACACCCAAGCCTCCTGCGTGCTCATCCTCTCCGGCGACCGCCACGCCGGCGAACTCAGCCTCCTCGACCCCGCCCGCGAACCCGACGGCCACGAGCTCGATCCCGGCTACCCGCTCCACGACCTCACCAGTTCCGCCCTCACCAAATCCGCCCCCACCTCCCTCGAAGGCATGCAGGCTCGCCCTC
>CAZOGV010000191.1:0-4949 GCA_964579225.1 uncultured Akkermansia sp.
TCTCGTAGGCTTGAACGTGAGTTCAAGTGCTCAAGTTCCCCGCCCGCTTCCGCTCTTGGCCCCCGCCGGAAAAAACCCACGCTCCGCCCCGCGCATGCAAAACCCCTTCTCCAAGATCTCCCAAATCCGCCTCACCGGCGGCTCGGGCGGCGCGGTCAAGACCCTGCACGCCTACGACAAGTCCCGCCACAAGCTCCCCGACGCCATCAACCCCGCCACCACCGGCTTCCTCCACAAACTCTGCGCCGCCGAACTCGCCGAAGAAGCCGAGGCCCTCTTCCAACGCGCCCGCTCCGCCCTCGGCTACAAACGCGCCGGCATCACCCTCGATCTCGCCCCCGGCCTCGCCACCCTCGTCACCCGCGACTTCCACTGGGAACTCTCCTACGCCCTCGAAGAGACCGAGCCCGCCCGCTACGCCATCACCCGCTGCCTGCAAAATCTGCGCTCCGCCGACCTCGTCCACCTGCCCGCTTTTGACGAGCTATTCGCCGGCCAATTCGACGCCGTCGTCTTCGACCTCGCCCGCGGTGTGCGCGTCGAGGCCCTCGTGGACGCCATCGAGGCCCTCGACCCCGAATCCGACCACGACGATACCCCCGCCCTTCGCGTGGACTACCCCTCCGATTGCAGCCGCTGCGAACTCACCGTCCCCGGTGTCGCCGCCCGCGTGGAGTGCGACGGCGCCACTCTCGCCCTTCGCTTCCCTCGCGCAGCCTCTCCCGCCGCCTGCCTCGCCGAGTTTGAAGCCGTGCGCTCCGCCTTCCGCCTCAGCAAAGACGCCACCCTCGGCGGCCTCCTCGGCTAAAAACAAACGCCGCCCCCTGCTCGGTGCCGCCAAAAACCCCGCGCCCCAGCTTGCTAGCCGCATCCGCCCCCGGTTTGCTCAGCCCATCATGTCCGACGCCTCCGCGCCCCGCGCCCGCATCCTCATCGCCGACGACTCCGACGTCTGCCGCACGGTTCTCGCCATTCTGCTCAAAAACACCGGCTTCGACGTCACCAGCGTCATCAACGGCCGCGAAGCCATCGCCAAGCTACGCGCCCACCCCTTCGACCTCGCCATCCTCGACAACGACATGCCCGAACTCGACGGCCTCGGCACCCTCGCCGAGCTCCGCACTTTCGCCCCCGACCTCCCCGTCGCCATCGTCTCCGGCACCCTTTCCCCCGCCATCCGCGAACGCTACGAGGCCCTCAAAATCGAGGCCATCTACTCCAAGCCCGTCGATCCGCGCAAACTCCGCGAAAACATCCCCGCCATCCTCCAGCAACGCCGCCGCGCCCCGCGCAACCTCGCCGCCTCCGACGACGCCGGCCACTCCGTCGCCCCCTTCCAGATCCTCGGCGAGGCCGATGCCGCCCTCGAAAAACCCGTCTTCGCCGGCAACTCCGCCCAGGTGCGCAAACTCGTTTCCGACTTTGGCCGCATCCGCGATTTCCGCGCCGCCGCCACCATCTCCGGCCGCACCGGAGCCGCCTTCCTCGACGTCGCCGTCGCCATAGCGGAAGAGCGCGACGCCATGCTCATCGCCTGCGACGCGCTCCAGGTCTCCGCCACTCGTCTCATCCGCCTCTTTGCCCCCGCCATCCTCCATACCAAGCCCATCCTCCTTATCGTGCTCAATTCCGAGCGCCTCGACACCGATCAGCAGGACTTGCTCGACAACCTCATTTCGGGCGACGGCGGCGCCCTCTCCACCTTTAACGGCCGCGCCCGCCTCATCCTCTGCGCCGAGGCCGACCTCGGCGCCCTCGCCGACGCCGGCGAATTCAACGAGATGCTCCTTATGCGTGCCGGCATCATGAAGATCGGTATCCCCACGCTCGCCCAGCGCCAGATCGACGCCGCCCAGATCGCCCGCGCCGTCCTCCGCCGTATTGGTGCCACCAATACAAAGCTCGCCGGCCCCGCCCTCGCCTGGATCGAACACAGCCCCTGGCCCGGCGACTACGCCCAGCTCCACCGCACCATCGAGATCGCCTGCCTCACCCACCCCGACGCCACCAAGCTCTCCCCCGCTGACATCGAGGCCGCCCTCGCCCAGGAACCCACCTGGACCAAGCCCCTCTACCACGACCTCCTCCGCCAAACCCTCGGCGCCGCCTAGCCAGGCCTTCTGCTAGGTAGGGCGTGACCGCCGGGCGCGCCGTCCGTCCTCACCCCAGCCGCAACTCCAGCCGCCCCCCGCGCCGCCCCAGCCGCACCTCTGCGCCAAAGGTCTCCCCCAGCCGCGCCGCCGTGAGCACTCGCCCGCGCGGCCCCGCCGCCACTACCCGCCCGCCGCACAACAACAGCGCGTGCGTAAACGCCGGCGTGATCTCCTCCACATGGTGCGTCACCAACACCAACCCCGGCCCGCGCGCCTCGACCGCGATACCCTCCATCCGCGCTAAAAACGCCTCCCTCGCCACCGGGTCCATGCCCGCGCACGGCTCGTCCAAAATCAACAACCTCGGCCGCGCCATCAAGGCCCGCGCGATCAACACCCGCTGCCGCTCCCCCTGCGAAAGCACGCCCCAAGCACGCCCCGCCAGCGTATCCGCTCCTGCCCTACGCAGCTGCCTGCGCGCCGCTCGCGCCTCGGCCGCCGTCGGCTCGCCCCATAAATCCAGCTGCGCCCGTGCCCCGCTCACCACCGTGTGCAAAGCCGGCTCGCCCGCTGGCACCGAGGCCTGCAACGCGCTCGACACCAGCCCGATCCGCTCTCGCAAATCCCGCCAGTCGTGCGCCCCATAAGTCTCGCCGAGCACCCGCATCTCTCCCCCCGAGGGCGTCAAGTAGCCGAGCAAGACCTTGAGCAAAGAGGTCTTCCCGCAACCGTTCGGTCCCAGCACCACCCAATGCTGCCCGCGCTCCACCCGCCACGACACGTCGTCCAAAATCACCGCCTCGTCGCGGAGCACCCGCAACCCCTCCACCTCCAACACCGGCACGCGCGCAAACTTCATCCGCCCAAGCTGCCCCGCCCCCCGCCCCCGTCAACGCCCGCCAAACGTCTCCTCGTAGGGGCTTCGCTTGCGAAGCCCGCGCCGGCCGGACGGGTGCCGAACCAACAAACCAACCTTCAGAAGCAAAACCTCATACCAACCCGCCGCCCGCCAACCCGCCGCCCACCCCGGCAATTTCATCCATAAACCGTCACCCGTTCTTCACCAAGAAACCACGCCCTCCGCTTGGCTTCCCCTCTGCTGCCCCCATAGTCAACCCATGACCGTCCGCCACACCCTCCCCACACCCCGCGCCTTGATCCGCAATCTCCTCCTCGCGTCCGCCCTCCTCTTCTCCACCGCCCTCCGCGCCGAGCCCGCTACCCCGCCCGCGCTCTCCGAAGACGGCACCTTCGCCGTCGTCGTTTACAACGTGGAGAACCTCTTCGACCTCGACGGCGTCGCCCTCTACGACGACTACCAGCCCGCCACCTACACCCCGGAACACCTGCGCGTCAAAATCGTCAACATCGCCCAGGTCATGGCCCGCTTGGACAAAGGCGCCGGCCCCGCCATCATCGCCTTCAACGAAATCGAGGTTGATCAGACGCCCGAATCCACCGTCACCGACTACGCCGCCTGGCTCAAATCCGTCTCCCACCTCACCCTCGCCGAGATGACCGGCCAGAACCCGCTCTCGCCCGAGTTCGCCGGCCTGCCCGCCGAAGCCTGGCTGCTCAAAGCCTTCGAGGAGGCCGGCCTCACCGGCTACCACGTCGCCACCACCGACGACCGCCCGCCCACCGCCGTGCGCAACCTCGTTTTCTCCCGCTTCCCCATCACCGACGTCCGCAGCCACGCCCTCGTCGGCGCGCGCGCCATCCTCGAAGTCACGGTCAACGTCGTTGACTCCCCGCTCACCCTCTTCGCCAGCCACTGGAAATCCGGTGCCAGCAACCCCGAGACCGAGGAAATCCGGCGCGGCAACGCCCGCGTCCACCGCGCCCGCCTCGACGAACTCCTGAGCACAGACCCCAACGCCGACATCCTCGTCACCGGCGACCTCAACTCCCACTACAACCAGAAGCAGCGCTACCGCGAACTCCGCGTCACCGCCATCAACGACATCCTCGGCTCCCAAGGCAACGAACTCGCCCTCCGCGGCAGCGATCGCGACCTCTACAACCTCTGGTTCGAGCTCCCCTCCGATCAACGCGGCTCCGACACCTTTCGCGGCGAATGGGGCACCCTCATGCACCTCATCCTCACCCGCGGCCTCTACGACCAAAACGGTATCCAATATATGGATAACAGTTTCGCCGTGCTGAAAATTACCGGCCTCAACGCCAACTCCCTCGGCCTCCCCAACCGCTGGTCGCGCGGCCGCGTGCCCGGCGGCTTCTCCGACCACTTCCCCCTCTACGCCCGCTTCCGCCACCTCGGCCCCGGCCCGCGCGACAAATGGATTGCCCTCACCAACCCCAGCACCACCCCCGACGGCACCGGCACCACCCTCAGCACCGACGTCTCCCCCGTCGATCTCTTCAAAACCGCGCTCCAGTTCAGCGACCTCCCCAAAGACGCCGACATCCGCGACGGCACCTACAACGGCCGCATTTTCTACATCGACGAGAAGTGTTACCTCAACGATCGCGACCACGTGAAAGTGATGCTCGGCGGGCTCGAATACGACGTCTTCAGCCACCGTGCCGAACTCCGCGACAGGATGCGCAACCGCGTCCGCGAAGGCAAACACCTCCGCTTCTACGGCGAGCTCGGCCAATATCGCGGCAACTGGCAGTTCGTCATCCAAGGCAAAGAGTGGCTCAAATCCATGTAGGGCGGGGTCGCCGCCCCCCGCCACTCTGGAGGGCGGGGCTCCGTCCCCGCCGCCCGCATTTCCGACGTAGGGGCTTCGCTTGCGAAGACCGCGCCCGCCGCATGAGCTTCGTCCGCTCCACCCGCTCTACCAGCTCTACTAGCTCTACTAGCTCTACTAGCTCTACCAGCTCTACTAG
>CAZOGV010000192.1:0-4896 GCA_964579225.1 uncultured Akkermansia sp.
CCACATTCAAACTTGCGTTACCGAGCTCCCCCGTTCTGATGGACGCATGTCGTCTCTAAGCACTTATCTCGCCGAGGAGGCCCTTTCTCTTCCTCCTACGGAACGCACGAAGCTCGTGGAAGTTCTGGTTGACAGTCTGACTGGAGTTTCGATGCCAGATTCTGACCTCGCGATCCTTCTGAAAGCACGGGCGTTGTCCCTCAAGTCCGGTGAGGACCCCGGACTCTCGTTCGACGAAGTCTTTGGAGAGCCTCTGTGAACCTCATATTCTCGTCAAAATTCAAGGACGATTTATTGATAGCAGAGACGTATTACTTTAAGATTTCACACAGATTAGGTTCTGAGTTTCACGAAAGGGTGAAGGAGACTATTCGCACCGTGGCTCGTTTTGGCGGGGGTGATCACATAGGCCCCCACGGATATAGAGCCCGAAAGGCCAAGCCGTTCCCCTATATTGTTTACTACGAGCGCGAGGCCGACAGGTTAGAGATTTTGGCACTGGTCCACGAGGGGCGACATCCGGACTTTTTAAGAAATAAATAGCCTAAGGCGATGGAGCCAATTCCGGTAAGTGTCACGATTCCTGCTGCGCAGGAAGTCGCGCCACTTACCTTCATGGCTCATCTTCGACGTTAGGCAGTGGGCTGAAAAGGGGTCGGGCCGTTACATCGTTACATTTTGGTCGGCAGCCACCGCGCCCGGACAGTTCTTTGCGCTCTTCGCGTCCGACTTGGCGCCTTCGCGTTAAATCCCAAATCCTTCAGCTAACAGGCATCACCCGAACGCAAGCGCATGGTGCGGCGCGTGCCGTGCCGCACGCCCGACACGGCAAACTCAGAGCGCTCCCGGATAGCTGCCCAGCCATTTCACGAGCGGGCAAAACGCGCGCAGCTCGTCCATCGCCTCCTTCATCCCGGCGTCGTCGTAGTGGCCGCTGACATCGATAAAGAACAAGTAGTCCCACGGACGCCGTTTGCTCGGGCGCGACTCCACTTTCGACAAATTGAGCCCGCGCGAGCTGAAGGGCGTGAGCATCTTCATCAACGCCCCGGAATTCGCCGCCGCCGCCTCGCCGAGCGAGATCACCAGACTCGTCATGTCGCGCCCGCCGCCGACCGGGCCGGACGCCTTTTTGCCGATGACAAAAAAGCGCGTCGTGTTGTCGTTTCGGTCCTGGATGTTTTTCGCCAGCACGGGCACGCCCTGCACCTGCGCCGCCAGTTCCGCCGCGATGGCCGCTGCGCCCGGTTCCGAGCGCGCCACCTCGACCGCCTTGGCCGTGCTCGCCGTGTCGATCAACTGCGCATGCGGCAAGTGTCGCTGCAACCACGCGCGACACTGCGCCAGAGCTTGATCCTTCGAGTAAACTTTTTCGATCTTATCCATCGGCGTCGCCGAGATCAGCGCGTGGTTAATCTCCAGATAAATCTGCGCCACCACCTTAAGCTCACTCTCCACAAAACCATCGAGCGCCTCGCGCACGCTGCCTTCGGTGGAGTTCTCGATCGGGATGATGCCGTAGTCGGCCTCGCCCTTCTCCACCGCCGTAAAAATGTCCCCGATGGTCGCGATGGGCAGATAGTCCACGCTCGCGCCAAATTTCTTGATCGCCGCCGCGTGCGTGTAGGTCGCCTCCGGTCCGAGGTAGGCGATCTGCAGCGGCTTCTCCAACGCGATCGCCGCCGACATGATCTCGCGATAGATCGCCTGCAGCGCCTCGTTCTTGATCGGGCCTTGGTTCAGCGCGGCGACCTTGCGCAGCACCGCATCCTCGCGCTCCGGCACATAAATCTGCCCGCCGGCGCTGCGCTTCAGGCGGCCGATTTCGCAAGCCAGGGTAAGACGCTCGTTGAGCAGGCGCACGATCTCACGATCATGCACGTCGATCTGTTCGCGGATGGGTTGAAGCGGGTCGGAAGACATATCGGGTAACAAAAAATATCAGGCGGCTAATCAGGCGGCGGGCTCGGATTTTTTCTCGGAATCGTCGGCGTCGTCATCGGACTCCAGCGAGAGATTCGCCGGCTCTTCACCTTCGATGCTTTCCTCTTCGGTCGCATCCTCATCGTGCGAAGCTTCCACGTGCTCGATCTCCACCGGCTCCAGCGACGGCGACTCGCCCTCGCCTTCCTCCAACGGCAGCCCCATCTCCTCGTCGGCCGGCGGAGATATGGTCGCGGAACGATTCAACCATTCGTCGATCTGGCGCGGCGACAACACGTCCGAAGCGGGCAACTCCACCAGCGATTTTACGCCCACGAATTCCAAAAACTTATCTGTCGTGCCGTATTGCAGCGGGCGACCCGGCAGGTCGGCGCGACCGACGATATAGACCAGCTCGCGCTCCATCAGCTTGCTCAAGCCCGCCTCGGCCGACACCCCGCGAATCGCCTCGATCTCCGAGCGCGTCACCGGCTGACGATACGCCACCACTGCCATCGTCTCCAACGCGGACTGGGTCAGTTTCACCGGCGGCGGCTCGTCGCGCTGGATGCGAATCCACTTCGCGAAACGCGGATGCGTCACCAGCCGGTAGCCCTGCGCGCCGTCGATCAATAGATAGATATCGCTCAACGCCTTCAACTCCGTAGCCAGCTCGTCCATCGCCTCGCGAATCTGCGCCGCCGTCACCAACGAGGGCACGTCCACATACAGTTCGGCGTCCACTGGCGCGAGCCCGAGCGGATTGATCTCCTCGCTCGTTCCGGCGAGTTCGTTCTCCTCGCGCGCAGGCGTCGGCGTCGGCTCGTCCGCGGCCTCCTCCGCCGGCGGCTCCGCGCCTTCGACGTTTTCGCCATCCTCCGCCGTCACCGCAGGCACTAGCGCCTGATCATGATAACGCGCGAACACCGTTTGGATGTCCTTGATCGTAAGCGGCTGGCTCGACGAGAAGAGCAGGGCCTTGAGCACCAGTTTGAGATTGAACGCCATGCGAGGTAAAAGTGCCCAGTAAGCCTCCCGCCCCGCCCCGCGCGCAATCCCGAAAAAAACCGCCCGCCCGCGTTCACCAGACCTCACGCTCGCGCTTGCCTCCTCCTTCCCCTTCCAGCTTCCCTCCTCACCCACTCCCTTACTCCCTCAATCCCTTTTCCAACCATGTGCCTTACGCCCTCGAACGCTGTTCCCCGCCCCCACTCCTCCGTCGTCGTTGACGGCAATGATCGCGCGCCCGCCCGCTCCATGCTCCGCGCCGTCGGCTTCACCGACGAGGATTTCAAAAAACCCCAAATCGCCGTCGCCTCCGCCGCGAGCAACATGACGCCGTGCAACGTCCACCTCGGCGACCTCAGCGACCACGCGCAAAAAGGCATCAACGCCGCCGGCGGCAAGGCCGTGTATTTCAACACCATCACCGTCACCGACGGCATCAGCATGGGCACCCTCGGCATGCGCTACTCGCTGGTTTCCCGCGACGTGATCGCCGACTCGGTCGAGACTGCGGTCGCCGCCGAGGGCTTCGACGGCCTCGTAGCCATCGGCGGCTGCGATAAAAATATGCCGGGCATGATGATCGCCATCGCCCGCCTCAACCGCCCCGCCGTCTTCATCTACGGCGGCACCATTCTCCCCGGCTTCGCCGCCTCCGATTGCGACAAACAAAAGCCCCTCGACATCGTCTCCGTCTTCGAAGCCGTCGGCAAACACGCCAAGGGCGAACTCGACGACGCCGGCCTGAAGGAAGTCGAGGCCGGCGCCATCCCCGGCCCCGGCTCCTGCGGCGGCATGTATACCGCCAACACCATGGCTTCCGCCATCGAGGCCCTCGGCCTCTCCCTGCCCAACAGCTCCGCCCAGCTCGCCGTCGGCAAAGAAAAACGCGACGACTGCGAACGCGCCGGCGCCGCCGTCATGGCCATGCTCCAAAAGGGCGTTCGTCCCCGCGACATTCTCACCCGCCAGGCCTTCGAGAACTGCATCACCGTCTGCACCGCCCTTGGCGGCTCCACCAACCTCGTTCTCCACCTCCTCGCCATCGCCCACTCCGCCGAGGTCCCGCTCACCCTCGAGGATTTTAAGACCATCGGCGCGCGCGTGCCCCTGCTCGCCGACGTCAAACCCTTCGGCAAATACGGCATGGCCCACCTGATCCGCATCGGCGGCATCCGCCCGCTCATGAAGATGCTCCTCGACCGCGGCATGCTCCACGGCGACTGCCTCACCGTCTCCGGCGAAAGCCTCGCCGAATCTCTGCGCGACGTGCAGCCCTACCCCGCGTATCCATCGGAGCAGGACATCATCCGCCCCTTCGACCAGCCCATCAAAGCCGAGACCCACCTGCGCATCCTCCACGGCAATCTCGCCCCCGGCGGCGCCGTCGGCAAGATCACCGGCAAGGAAGGCCTCTACTTCAAGGGCACGGCCAAGGTTTACGAAGGCGAGGAAGACGCGCTCAAGGGCATCCTCCGCGGCGACGTGGTCAAGGGTGACGTCGTCGTCATCCGCAACGAGGGCCCGGTCGGCGGCCCCGGCATGCGCGAGATGCTTTCCCCCACCTCCGCCGTCGCCGGTCGCGGCCTCATCAAGGACGTCGCCCTCATCACCGACGGCCGCTTCTCCGGCGGCTCGCACGGCTTCGACGTCGGCCACATCACGCCCGAGGCGGCCAAGGGCGGCCCCATCGGCATCGTGCGCAACGGCGACCTCATCGAGATCGACGCGGTGAAGAACACCATCGCCCTGCTCATCCCCGACGAGGAATACGCCGCGCGCCTCGCCGCCTACAAACCGCTTCCCCCGAAGGAAACGCGCGGCGTGCTCGCCAAATACGCCAAGCTCGTCGCCACCGCCTCCGAAGGCGCCGTGACCGACAAATACCTCTGAGCCTAACCGGGTGGCCGAAATGCATCGCGATCCATTTCGCTTTCATTTTCGGCACCCCTCGCCCAAATGCCGTTA
>CAZOGV010000193.1:0-4882 GCA_964579225.1 uncultured Akkermansia sp.
GGCGGCGCAACAAATTAGGCTTTCCCACGCCAGAAAAACGCTGGCTGCAAAGTGTTTTACGCGCTCTGCAGGCGCTCAAGCTCGGAGGTGTCGCCATCCTTGGGCGCGTTCTTGAGTTCTTCCTCGGCGCGCTTGAGGGCGGCCTCGACCGCGCTCTCATCGATCTTGTCCTCGGTGATGGCTTGCTCGGCCAGGACGGAGACCACGTCGCCTTCGATCTGGGCGAAGCCTGCGCCCACGGCCAACCAGGTGACCTGGCCGCCTTTGGTCACGCGCAGCTCGCCGTCGGCGACCTTGGTGAGCAGGGGAATGTGGCCGGGCAGGATGCCGATCTCACCTTGCTCCGTGGGGATGACCACGGTGTCGATGGTGTCGGAATAGACCCGGGCTTCGGGAGTGACGATTTCGAGAGTTAAGTCCATTTTATTGAACCGCTAATAGACGCTAAAAGACGCTAAATCAGAGTTCTGATGAAGGGTCGGTTTAGCGGTCTTTAGCGTAATTTAGCGGTTTCCAGTCTGCTTACTTCTTGCCGGCGGCGGCGAGCACCTCGTCGATGCCGCCCTTCATGTAGAAATCACCTTCGGCGACGTTATCGAGTTCGCCGGAGAGGATCATCTGGAAGCCGCGAATGGTGTCCTTTACGGGCACGTATTTGCCGGGCGCGCCGGTGAACACTTCGGCAACCGTGAAGGGCTGCGAGAGGAAGCGCTGGATCTTGCGGGCGCGGTAAACGGTCTGCTTGTCCTCGGGGGAGAGTTCGTCGAGACCGAGAATCGCGATGATGTCCTGGAGATCCTTGTAACGCTGGAGGACGCGCTGAACTTCGCGGGCGACGAGATAGTGCTCTTCGCCGACGATGGAGGGCTCGAGGGCCTTCGACACGGAGGCGAGAGGATCGACGGCGGGATAGATACCGAGCTCGGCGATGGAGCGCTCCAACACGATGGTGGAGTCCAAGTGAGCGAAGGTGTTGGCCGGCGCGGGGTCGGTCAAGTCGTCGGCGGGCACGTAAACGGCCTGGAAGGAGGTGATGGAGCCCTTCTTCGTGGAGGTGATGCGCTCCTGGAGCTGGCCCATCTCGTTGGAGAGGGTCGGCTGGTAACCCACCGCGGAGGGCGAGCGGCCGAGGAGGGCGGACACTTCGGAACCGGCCTGCGAGAAACGGAAGATGTTATCGACGAAGAGGAGAACGTCCTGGTTCTTCTCGTCGCGGAAATACTCGGTCATCGCGAGGGCGGAGAGGGCGACGCGCATACGGGCGCCCGGGGGTTCGTTCATCTGGCCGTAAACGAGGGCCACCTTGGACTCCTCGAGTTTGTCCTGCTTGATGACGCCGGCCTCGGACATCTCGTGGTAGAGATCGTTGCCCTCGCGGGAGCGCTCGCCGACGCCGGCGAACACGGAGTAACCACCGTGGGCTTTGGCGATGTTGTTGATGAGCTCCATGATCACGACGGTCTTGCCCACGCCGGCGCCGCCGAAGGCACCGACCTTGCCGCCTTTGGTGAAGGGGGCGATGAGGTCGATGACCTTGATGCCAGTCTCAAGGATATCGGCCTTGGTGTCTTGATCGACAAGCGCGGGGGCGAGGCGATGGATGGGATACTTCTTGGTGAAGTTGACCGGGCCTTTGCCGTCCACGACATCGCCGGTGACGTTGAAAATGCGGCCGAGCACGCCGTCGCCGACGGGCACGGAGATGGGCGCGCCGGTATCGAGCACGGACATGCCGCGAGCGAGGCCCTCGGAGGAGGACATGGCGATGGTGCGGGCGACGCCGTCGCCGAGATGCTGCTGGATCTCGAGGGTGAGCTTCTCCTGGCGGCCGGAGACGGTGAAGTCCACGGTCAGGGCCTGGTAGATGGGCGGGATGGTCGCGTCGGAGAACTTTACGTCCACCACGGGGCCGATGACTTGAACGATTTTGCCGGTGTTCATTTTGGAAAAGGTTTTGGGAAAATAGGGGAAACCGCTAAAGAGCGCTAAAGAACGCTAAACAGAAGTTTCGGAGGGATCGGTGGGTTGATTTAGCGGGCTTTAGCGAAATTTAGCGGTTCCAACATCAGCCGGTCGCGAACTGGGCGGCGGCGATTTCGAGAATCTCGGCCGTGATCGCGGCCTGACGGGCCTTGTTGTATTCGAGGGTGAGGTCGCCGAGGAGGCCGGTGGCGTTGTCCTTGGCGGTCTTCATCGCGACCATGCGGGCGCTGTGCTCGGAGGCGCGGCCGGAAAGCACGAGTTGGTAGATGAAACGGTTGACGTAAAACGGTATCAGAGCCTCGAGCACCTCGTTGGCCCCGGGTTCGAAGATCATGTCGCGGTCGTCCACCGTGTTCGCGGCGGCGCCGGCATCGGTCTGCGCGGTGCCTAGGAACTCGGCGAGGCTGGCCAGCGGCAGCACCGGACGGAGCGTGGGCTCCTGCACGAGGGTGTTTTTATAGCGCGGGTAGATGGCCTCGATGGTGTCGATCTCGCCGTTGAGATAAGCCTTGGTCATCAGATCGACGACAACCTTCACCTCGGCGAACGCGAGTTTGTCGGAGACGTGGAAGTCGGCGACGAGGTCGCGTTTGGCGCGGGCGAGGAACTGGGAGCCTTTACGGCCGATGGAAAAATACTTGGCCGGGGTCTTCACCTCGAGGACGAGCTTGAAGAGGTTGGCGTTGAGCGGTCCGCAGAGGCCTTTGTCCGTCGTGATGAGGAGGATGCCGCGGGTCTTGATCTCGCGCTTCACGAGGAAGGGGTGCTTGACCTCTTCGAGGCGGGGCGCGAGGCGGGCGAGCATCTTGGCGAGGAGCTGGGCGTAGGCGCGTCCGGAGAGGGCGAGCTGCTGCGCCTTCTTCATCTTGGACGCGGCGACCAACTCCATCGCCTTGGTGATCTGGCGGGTGTTTTTAACCGACTTGATGCGTCGGCGAATATCGCGGGTTGAGGCCATGTTAGGGAAAAGTAGCGAGGAGCGAGTAGTGGGTAGCGAGTAGAATACCGGGTGGCGAGGAATGCGGCTTGGATGCTCGCTACTCGCTACCCACTACTCGCTACTTCATCAGGCGGCGGTGCTCTTCCAGGCGTCGAGGGCGGCGACGATTTTGGCCTCAAGATCCTTGTCGAGAGCGGCCTTGGTGCGGATCTCGGTGAGGAGGGCGTCCTGGCGGGCCTTGAAGAACTCGCGGATCGAGACGGAGGTGGCGGTGACCTTCTTGAGGTCGGCCGTGTCGTAGTAACCCTTCTGGAGGGCGAAGATGGTGACGGCCTGGAGCTCGATGGAGATAGGGCTGAAGGCGGGCTGCTTGAAGAGCTCCACGATGCGGGAGCCGCGGTCGAGCTGGGCCTTGGTCTTGGCGTCGAGGTCGGAGCCGAACTGGGCGAAGGCGGCCAACTCGCGGAACTGGGCGAGCTCGCCCTTGAGTTTGCCGCCGACCTGCTTGGTGACCTTGATCTGGGCGGCGGAACCAACGCGCGAGACGGAGAGACCAACGGAGACGGCGGGGCGGATGCCTTGGTTGAAGAGATCAGTCTCGAGGAAGATCTGACCGTCGGTGATGGAGATCACGTTGGTCGGGATGTAGGCCGAGACGTCGCCGGCGAGAGTCTCGATGATGGGGAGCGCGGTGAGCGAGCCCTTGCCGTCGAGGCGGGCGGCGCGCTCGAGGAGGCGGGAGTGCAGATAGAACACGTCGCCGGGATAGGCTTCGCGGCCGGAGGGGCGCTTCAGGATGAGCGAGATCTGGCGGTAGGCGACGGCGTGCTTGGAGAGGTCATCGTAAACGATGAGGGCATCGAGGCCGTTTTCCATGAACCACTCGCCGATGGCGGCACCGGAGAAAGGAGCGAGGTATTGATTGGCGGCGTTGTCGGCTGCGGGAGCGGCGACGATGACGGTGAACTCGAGCGCGCCGGCGGCCTCGAGCGCGGCGATGGTGCGGACGATGTTGGAGTTCTTCTGGCCGATGGCGACGTAGATGGAATAGACCGGGCGGAACTTGTCGTCGCCGGAGGCAAGGCCGACGCGGTTGATGTTGGCCTGGTTAATGATGGTATCGATCGCGATGGTGGTCTTGCCGGTGCCGCGATCGCCGATGATGAGCTCGCGCTGGCCGCGACCGATCGGAATCATGGAGTCGATGGCCATGATACCGGTGAAGAGGGGCTGGCTGACCGACTTACGGGCCATGATACCGGGGGCGATCTTCTCGACGGGGTAAAATTCGGTGGAGGCGATGGGTCCCTTGCCGTCCACGGCGTTGCCGAGGGCATCCACCGCGCGGCCGAGCAGGCCCTTGCCGACGGGCACGGAGAGGAGCTTGCCGGTGGTCTGGACCTCGTCGCCCTGCTTGAGCTGGGAAACGTCGCCGAGAACGACGCAACCGACTTCGTCCTCGCCGAGATTCAGCGCGATGCCGATGACACCGTTCGGGAAGGCAACCATCTCGTTATACATCACCTCGGAAAGGCCGGAGACCTTGGCGACACCGTCAGCGACGGTGGTGACGGAGCCGGTGTTCTTGCGCACGGCGGCGGACGAGAGCTTGGCGATCTGTTGTTCGATCTGGGCGAGGACGGTGCTCATTTTTTTAGAAAGGGAGAAGGGAGTGAGGGAGTAAGTGAAAGGGGAAAACTCAGGAGGCGGCGGAGAGGGCGGCGAGCTGGGCGGCGACGGAGGACTCGTAAACATCATCGGCGATGCGCACGCGCAGACCGGCGAGGAGGGCGGGGTTGGGCTTGGTGACGTAGGTCACGGCGCGGCCGTAGCGCTTGCCGAGGGCGGCGGCGATGGCGGAGAGCGCCTCGGGGGCGACCTCGCCGGCGTGCTCGACGCGGGCCTCGCTCTTGGCGAGCTCGGCGGCGACGAGTTTGTGGTAGGCGAGGAGAACGACCT
>CAZOGV010000194.1:0-4851 GCA_964579225.1 uncultured Akkermansia sp.
CCCGCCCGCTCCAGCGCCCACGCGAGCAACGTGCCCGCCAGACCCTGGCCGGCAATGACGACACGGGGATTCATTTCACAAATACAGCCCCACAAGACTTCTTCCGCTGGAGGGCGGGGCTCCGTCCCCGCCGCGCCCGACATTCCGGCACCAAACGGCGGGGACAGAGCCCCGCCCTCCAGGATACCGGCGAATTCAGGTAACCATGCTCCATGCCCCGGTTCAAAGCGCCCGCGCCGCGTGCAAGGCCGCGCCCACGATGCCCGCCTCGTTGCGAAACTCCGCCGGCACGATCTTCGACCGGATGCCCAGGTGGCGGAACCACTTGTCGTGATCCGCGCTGATGCCGCCGCCCGCGATGATGAGATCCGGCCAGAGCAGATCCTCCAGCTCCCGCAGGTATTCGCCCACGTCGGCCGCCCATTCGGGATAGTCGAGCCCCAGCCGCTCCTTGGCCGCGCCGGAGACAAACCGCTCCCACGACTCGCCCTTTCGCTTAAGATGCCCGAATTCAGAATTTGGATACAACATCCCGTCCACGAACAGCGCCGTTCCGACGCCCGTGCCGAAAGTAAGCAACAGCACCGCGCCCTTTACTCCCCTGCCCGCGCCGAAGGTCGCCTCGGCGAGCCCCGCCGCGTCGGCGTCGTTTACCAGGCCCACCTCTGCGCCGCAGGCGTTTTCAAAAACCGCGACCGCGTCGAGACCGACGAAGTCCGGATGCAGATTGGCCGAGGTGCGGATGATCGGCCCCTGGACCACGCCCGGGAAACCCACGCCGATGGGCCCCTTCCAATCAAAGTGCGCCGCGAGCTTGGCGATCGCCTCGCCCATCTCCGCCGGCGACAGCCGCTCCGGCGTATCGATGCGATGGCGCGGAGCGAGCAACTCGCCCGTTTTGGTGTCCACAGGCGCGCCCTTGAGCGCAGACCCGCCGATATCGATGCCGAGAACTTTCATGGGATGGAAAAAAGAGAAAAAGAATTAACCGCGGATTACGCGGATGGTCGCGGATTGAGTCACGAAAACTCGGCTGCTCCATCCCGGATTGCACGCATGTCTTTATCCGCGCTTATCCGAGAAATCCGCGGTTAAAAATCAGGCCTTGCAGCCGCAGTCATGCTCGCCGCAACCGCCCTCGCCGCCTTCATGCACATGGCCGTGCTCGCACTCTTCCTTCGTCGCCGCACGCACCGCGATCACCTCGACCTCGAACTCCAGATCCACGCCGGCCAACGGATGGTTCGCGTCCAACAACAGCTCCTCCCCCTCCACGCCGCGCACCGTCACGATGGGCGCAAACGCATCGCTGCCCGCGCGAAACTGGTCGCCCGGCTTCACCTCGCCCTCGATGGGCAGCAACGACTTCAACACCCGTTGCACCTGCGTCTCGTCACGCTCGCCGTAGGCCTTGGCCGCCGGCACGCCGATATGCGCCTTCACGCCCTCGGCGAGCCCGCGCAACCCTTCCTCCAAGCCCTCCACGATCTGCCCCGCGCCTTCGAGAAACGAAATCGGATCGCCGCCGACGGAGGCGTCGATGACCGCCCCTTGGGTGTCGCGCAGCGTGTAGTGAAAAGTGATGACGTTTCGGCTCATAATCCGCCGACCACATCATGTCCGCCCCCGCGCGCCAAGCGCCGACTCACCCCTCCGCCCGCAGCACCTCCAGCGGCGGACGATTCGCCAGGCCGCGTTGCGTGAACAAACCCGTCGCCACCGTCAGCGCCGTCACGCCGCCCACCGTCGCCAGCAGCGGACCCCACGGCAGCACCGGCGTCGCCTTGAACGCGAACACCGCCACCGCCGCGCCGCCGCCCAGCGCCAGCACCGCGCCCGTCGCGCCCGCCAGCAATCCCAGCGCCGCCAGCTCCGTCACCAAAGCCGCCCGCACCTGACTCGCGCTCGCTCCCAGCGTGCGCAACAACACCGCCTCGCGCACCCGCTGGTCGCGCCCCGCCGCCAGCGCGCCCGCCAACACCACCGCGCCCGTGATCAGCGTGAACAACGCGATGAACCGCACCGCCAGCTCCGCCTTCCCGAACACCGTGTCGAGCGACTCGATCACCAGCCCGAGATCCAACACCGACACGTTGCCAAACTCCGCCACCACCTCGCGCTGCACCCGCGCGTTCAAATCCTTGTCCTCCGCCCGCGCCGCCAGCACGTGAAACTTCGGCGCCGCCTCCAGCACGCCGGTCGGAAACAACACGAAGAAATTCGGTGACATGCGCTGCCACTCCACCTTGCGCAGACTCGCCACCCGCGTGCGCAGCGGCACGCCCTGCACGTCCCACTCCAGCTCCGACCCGAGCCCGATGCGCAGATCCTTCGCCAGCCCCTCCTCCACCGAGATCGGCACCACTTCGTCAAACCCGCCCTCGCCCGCGAAAACACCCACCCACTCGCCCGCGATCACCGACTCCGTATCCGCCGGTTCACTACGGTAGCTCGACCGGTATTCGCGCCGCAGCGTCCACCCCGGGATGCCCGCCTCGCGATCCTGCATCAACGACTCCACCGTGCGCCCGCCCAGCTTCGCCAGCCGCATCGTCACGATGGGCGCCTCGCTTTGCGCCGGCGCGCCCAGCGCCGCCAGCTTCTGCTTCAAGCCCTCCACCTGGTCGTCCTGCACATCAAAAAACAACAGGTTCGGTCGCTCGCCCCCGCCCGCGAAACGAATCTGCCCCAGCAACGCCGAGCGCGAAAACGCCAGCGTGAGCAACAAAAACGCCCCCAGCCCCAGCGCCACCACCAGCCGCCGGGTGCGATTGCCCGGCCGGTGCAGATTTGCCAGCCCTTGCCGCACCGCGAAAGGCAACCCGCGCGCCACCGCCGTGCGCCCGCCGCGCCGCGTCAGCGCCACCGCGCCCCACGCCACCAACGCGAGCACGCCCGCCGCCGCCGCGAGTCCGCCCGCAAAACCCAGCCCGTTGCGCATTCCGCCGCCGAGCCACACCGTCAGCGCCAGCACCAGCGCGACCAAGGCCGCGCCCGCCGCCCAGCGCCACGGATCGCGCCGCCCGGTCTCCGGCTCCACCGCGCGCAACACCGCCAGCGGCGACACCCGCCGCACCGCCAACAGCGGCCCCAGCGTGCATAGCGTCGTCAAGGCCACGCCGATGACGCCCGCCCGCGCGACCTCTCCCCAACGCACCCCGAACTGTGCCGCGTCCACCGGCAAAAAATCCTGCAACAAACCGCCCAGCGCCGCCTGCACCCCCGCGCCCGCCAACGCGCCCACCGCACTGCCGACCACGCCCACCGCCAGCCCTTGCAACACGAACACGCCCAGCCCGAGCCCCGCTCCCGCGCCCAGACAACGCAGCACCGCGACCACGCCCAGCTTGCGCCGCACCATCGCCTGCATCGCCGCCGCCACGCCGATCGCGCCGAGCAACAAGGCCACCAGCCCCGTCAGACTCAAAAACCCGTTCACGTTCTCCATCGCCTTGCCGAGTTCGCGCTTCCGTTCCTCGACCGTGTCCTCGTTCAGGCGCAGCGCGCGCATGCGGTCGCGCTCCCGCGCCGCCAGCGCCTCGACGTCGAGCCCCTCGGCGAACTTGAAATGCGTGCGATACCGCACCAGCGCCCCCGGCCCGAGCAGACCGGTGCCGTCCAGCCCCTCGCGACTCACCAGCACGCGCGGCGAAAGCAGCGCCACCGCCGCCGACTCGCCCGGCAGTTTCTGCAAGGCCCCCGCCAGCCGAAAATCCTTCCGCCCCAGCCGCACCGTCGCGCCCGGCTCCAAGCCGAACTGCCGCATCAAGGTCTCCTCGACCAACACCGCGTCCCCGCCCGCGAGCTCCGCCCGCGCATCCGCCGGCTCGACGACCACGTCGCCATAAAATGGATACGCCGCGTCCACCGCGCGCACCGTCACCAGCCGCGACGCCGCTACGGTGCCGTCCGGTCCCGGCACCGCCAGCATGGAGGCGAACGCGACCTCCTCTGCCCGCTCCCCGCCCAGTCCGCGCAGATAGGCGCGCACCTCGGTGTCCGGCGCGCTGCGCGACTCCACCACCAAATCGGCCCCGAGCAGCGCCCGCGCCTGATCGTCGATCGCCGCGCGGATGTTGCGCCCCAGCGACCCGGTGGCCGCCAGCGCCGCGACGCCCGCCACGATGGCCAGCGCGGTAAACGCCAGTTGTCCCCACCCAGCCCGCGCGTCGCGCCAGGCGAACTTCACCATAAAAAGCCAGTTCACGCCGACGCCTCCACCTCGCCGCCGCGCAGTCGTAGCACCCGTCCGCAACGCTTCGCCAGCTCCGCGTCATGCGTCACCAGCACCAGCGTAGTGCCCTTCTCCTTGTTCAAACCGAAGATCAACTCCGTGACCAGGTGCGCGGTCGCGCCGTCGAGATTGCCCGTCGGCTCGTCGCAAAACAGTATCCGTGGTTCGGATACAAAGGCGCGCGCCAGCGCCACGCGCTGTTGCTCGCCGCCGGAGAGCTGCACCGGATAATGCCCCAGCCGCCCGGCCAGCCCCACGCGTTCCAGCAGGGCCTTCGCGTCCTTCTCCACCGCGCGCCCGCGTTCGCCGCGCAGCTCACGCGGCACGCACACATTTTCCAGCGCGGTCAGCGAGGGGATGAGCTGGAAGTTTTGAAAAACAAAACCCGTCGCCTCGTTGCGCACTCGCGCGCGGGCGTCCTCGCTCAAACCGCCCAGCACCCGCCCCGCGAGCGTCACCGTGCCTTCGCTCGGCTGATCCAGCCCCGCGCAAAGCCCGAGCAGGGTGGTTTTGCCGCTGCCGCTCGGCCCCACCAGCGCGAGCGACTCCCCCGCCGCCAGCGAAAAACTCGCCCCGCGCAACACCGTCAGCGCCCCCGCCGCCGTGGCGTAGGTGCG
>CAZOGV010000195.1:0-4783 GCA_964579225.1 uncultured Akkermansia sp.
TCCAAACCTGAAAAAATCGGCTGCAGTTTAATTTTAAGACGCCTTAGGCGCTCGCCTTGGGGGCGGGCACGAGACCGCCGGTGCCGACCTTGTGGAAGGTGGCGTCGGCGGGCAGGATCACCCGTTGGCAAAAATCGCCGAAGCGCTCGCCGGCCGCGCGTTCGCGGGCGTAGCGCTGGATCACGGGCGTGAGCAGGGTGACGGCGTCGTCGAAGGTGATGCTCGGGGCGACGAGGCGGTTTAGGCGCGTGCCTTCGTAGGCGGCACCGAGGTAGAGAGCGTATTTGCCGGGTGCCTTGCCCACGAAGCCGATCTCGGCGAGGTAGGGGCGCGCGCAGCCATTCGGGCAACCGGTGACGCGCAGGCTGATGGCGTCGTGGCGCAGGCCGGCCTCGTCGAGCACGGTCTCGAACTTTTCCAACAGGGCGGGCAGCGCGCGCTCGCTCTCGGCGAGGGCGAGGCCGCAGGTCGGCAGCGCCACGCAGGAGAGGGCGTTGAGGCGCAGCCCGGAGCGCTCGTTTTCCTTGTCGAGCCCGTGCTTGGCGAGGAGGGCGTCCACCTGCGGCTTTAGCTCGGCGGTGACGCCCGAGATGGTGAGATTTTGCGAGGGCGTGAGGCGGAAATCGCCGCGCGTGCCTTCGAGCAGGAGCGCGACCTCGCGGAGCGCGGTCTTCATCGGCCAGCCGTCGCGGTCGATGATGCGGCCGGAGAGGATGTGCAGGCCGTAGAACCAGGAGCCGTCGGCGTTTTGGTGCCAGCCGTGCTGATCCTGAATGGTGGTGAATGTGTAGTCGCGCGCCGGGCCGAAGGTGATGCCGCTGCGCTCTTCGACCTGAGCCTTGAACCAGGCGATGCCGCGATCCTCGATGGTGTATTTGAGGCGGGCGTGCTTGCGGTTGGTGCGGTCGCCGTGGTCGCGCTGGGTGGTGATGACGGCGTGGCCGATGGCGTTGACCTGATCGCGGGTGATGAAGCCGAGCGTGTCGGCGAGACGCGGGAAGGTTTCCTCGTTGCCGTGGCTCATGCCGAGGCCGCCGCCGACGGTGACGTTGTAGCCGACGAGTTCGCCGTTCTCGATGATGGCGATGAAGCCGAGGTCCTGCATGAACACGTCCACGTCGTTGGAGGGCGGGACGGCGAAGCCGGTCTTGAATTTGCGCGGCAGGTAGGTGTCGCCATACATCGGCTCGCGCTCGGGCTCGCCGCCGGCGACGCGCTCCTCGTCGAGGAAGATTTCGTGGTAGGCGCGGGTCTTGGGCAGGGCGTAGTCGGACCAGGACTTGGCGTCCTGATAAACGAGTTCCTGCACGGCGGACTGCTCGGGGTTGACCGGAGCCATGACGTTGCGGTTCACGTCGCCGCAGGCGGCGATGGCGTCGAGCAATACCGAGTGCATGCCCTGGACGAGGGGCTTCATCTCGCCCTTCTGAACGCCGTGAAACTGGAAGGTCTGGCGGGTGGTGAGACGGAGGGAGGGGAACTGGTATTGCTCGGCGAGCTTATCGAGCACGATCCACTGCTTCGGGGTGGCCTTGCCGCCGGGCAGACGCACGCGGAGCATGAAGGACCAGGCCTTGTCCTTGCCGGCGCGCTTAAGGGCGATGCGTTGGTCGCGATCGTCCTGGATGTAGGTGCCGTGAAACTTGATCAGCTGCTCGGCGTCGGTGGAGACGTTCGGCGTGGAGAGGTCGGCGAACTCCGCCTTGAGATTGCCGCGAAGGTGGTTCGAGGCGGTTTTAATGCCCTCGTTAGCGACGAGGGGCTTGGGGGCGGCGGAATCGGAGGTCATGTCGGTAAAGAGAAAAGGGAAACAGGTGTAGCCTCGAAGGAAAACGGGCGAGGGCGAAATCTAATTATTAGTAAGTTTTGTCAGATACCTAAGAAATCAATTTCCGGGTGTCGATTTCGGGGTATTGTTTAGCAATCGCATTAAACATGGCCAAGCGGCGCTTCGGCCTGCTCTGTGCTCGCAACGCTTTCTATCGCCCATGCTCAAGTCTTTGGAATCCGCCGTCGCCGCCGTCTCGTCATTCGTCTGGGGCCCTCCCCTGCTCATCGCCCTCGGCGGCCTGCATGTTTATATGACGTTCAAGCTGGGTTTCATCCAGCGCCGCGTGCCGACGATGATCCGGCTCTCCTTCGCCAAGGATGCCGGCGGTTCGGGCGATGTTTCGCCCTGGGCTTCGCTCACCACCGCCATGGCCGCCACCGTGGGCACGGGTAACATCGTGGGCGTGGCCACCGCGCTGGCCTTGGGCGGGCCGGGCGCGCTTTTTTGGATGTGGCTGACGGGGGTTTTCGGCATCGCGACCAAATACGCCGAGACGCTCATCGCGGTGAAATACCGCCACACCAAGGCCGACGGCACCCACGTGGGCGGCGCGATGTATGTGCTGCGCGACCACCTGAAACGTCCCGTGCTGGGCGCGATTTTCGCCGCCCTCGCCGCCGTGGCCGCCTTCGGCATCGGCAATCTGGTGCAGGCAAACTCCATCGCCAGCTTCACCACCGAGCGCACCGGCACCCCCGGCTGGGTGACCGGACTCGTGCTCGCCACGCTCACGGCTGCGGTGATTTTCGGCGGCATCCGCTCCATCGCCCGCGTCTGCCAATGGCTCGTGCCGCTGATGATCATGGGCTACATGACGGGCTGCCTTTTCCTGCTCGGCAAATATGCCGACCGCATCCCCGGCGCGGTCGCGCTGATTTTGGAAAGCGCCTTCGCCGGGCACGCCGCGCTCGGCGGTTTCGTGGGCGCGGGCATCGCGCAGGCCGTGCGCTATGGCGTCGCGCGCGGCTTGTTTTCCAACGAATCCGGCCTCGGCAGCGCGCCCATCGTTGCCGCCGCCGCGCGCTCGACCCACCCGGTGCGGCAGGCGCTGGTGTCGGCCTCGGCCACGTTTTGGGACACCGTGGTCGTCTGCGCTTGCACCGGCGTCGCGCTGGTGGTGGCGAGCGACTGGACCTCGGGCATCCGGGGCGTCGCGCTCACCGCCAGCGCCTTCGCGCACCTCGGCGAATTTGGCCCGTGGTTCCTCTACGTCTCGCTCGCAACCTTCTGTTTTTCGACCATTCTCGGCTGGGCGTATTACGGCGAACGCGGCGCGGAATTTCTCTTCGGCCCGCGCGTGCTGCCCGCCTACCGCGTCGCGTGGGTCGCCGCCGTATTCATCGGGTCCACGCTCAGCCTGCAACTCGTGTGGGACTTCGCCGACGCCGCCAACGGCCTCATGGTCGTGCCCAACCTCATCGCGCTGTTTTTGCTGCGCAACGTGATCGCGGCCGACACGAAGGCGTATTTCGCCAAACCCTAAGCGAGCAGGGTGCAGATCAAAATCGCCCACCTTCGTGGGCATTTACCCGCGAACACCCTTTTCCACCTGAGTCGGCCACCTTTCCGGATAGGCTTTATCAGACCAGCCAGACTCCAACTCACCCCGCTCACCCATGTCCAAACTCCGTAGCACCCCCATTTACACTTCCGATATCTATCGCATGGCGTGCAAGCAATTCGACCGCGCCGCCGATGCGATCAGCCTGCCCGAAGACCTCCGCGACCGCGTCAAACATCCCCGCCGCGCCGTCGTCGTCTCACTTCCCATCCGCCTAGACAGTGGCACCGTGCAGGTCTTCGAGGGCTACCGCGTTCAGCACAACCTCTCCTCCGGCCCGGCCAAGGGCGGCATTCGTTTTCACCCCGACGTCACCATCGGCGAGGTCGCCGCGCTCGCCATGTGGATGAGCTGGAAAACCGCCCTCGTCGGCCTGCCCTACGGCGGCGCCAAGGGCGGCGTCATCGTCGATCCCTCGCGCCTCTCCGAACGCGAACTCGAGCGCCTCGCCCGCCGCTACATGCAAGAGCTCATCCCCTTCATCGGCCCCGACGTGGACGTGCCCGCGCCCGACATGGGCACCAACGAAAAAATGATGGGCTGGATGGTGGATACCTACTCCAACCACGTCGGCCACCTCGAGCCCTCCGTCATCACCGGCAAGCCGCTCGCGCTCGGCGGCTCCCAGGGCCGTCGCGAAGCCACCGGCGCGGGCGTGGCGTATTTGATTATCAAATACCTCGAAGACATGGGAGTGAAGCCGGCCGACGCCACCGTGGCCATCCAGGGTTTTGGCAATGTCGGCGGCGAGGCGGCCCGCGCCCTCGCGCGTTACGGCGCGCGCATCATCGCCATCTCCGACCACACCGGCGGCTACCACAACCCGGCCGGCATCAACGTCGAAAAAGCCCTTTCGTGCGTCGCCTCCATGCGCAATCTCGCGGCCTTCGACGGCGGCGATCCCATCGACAACGAGACGCTGCTCACCCTCGACTGCACCGTGCTCGTGCCCGCCGCGCTTGAGCGCGTCATCACGCCCGAGATCGTGCCGCGCCTGCGCTGCCGCCTGCTCGCCGAGGCCGCCAACGGTCCCACCACTTTCGCCGCCGACAAGCTGCTCGAAGAAACGCGCGAGGACATCGAGATCATCCCCGACGTGCTCTGCAACGCGGGCGGCGTGATCGTCTCCTACTTCGAGTGGCTCCAGAATCGCCAGAACTACTACTGGACCCGCGAAGAGGTGATGGAAAAACTCTTCCGCCAGCTCGAACAGGCGCGCGACGCGGTGGAGAAGCAGATCCAGATTTACAAGTTCAGCCGCCGCCTCGCCGCCCAGACTCTCGGCATCCAGCGCGTCGCCGACGCCAAGGCCGCGCGCGGTTTGTTTCCGTGAAAATGTAGGGCGGGGTCGCCGCCCCCCGCCGCTATCGCCACCATACTCGGCGGGGTGC
>CAZOGV010000196.1:0-4767 GCA_964579225.1 uncultured Akkermansia sp.
GGCCCAGCGGTCCCGCCCTACCACCGAACGGCGGGCCCAGCGGTCCCGCCCTACCTGGGGCTCAACTACGCCTTGAATCGCGACGCGAGGGCGGGGACGCTGGGCGGCTTATGAACTTATTCGAGCTGAAGGTGGAAGTGGCCCCGGTCGCGGTGGACGCGATCGACGACGTGTTGCTGGAGCTGGGCGTGGAGGGCTGGAGCTTGTTGCAGGACGTGATCGTCGGGCGGGCGTGGATCGTGGGCATCTTCGCCTCGGCGGAGGAGGCGCGGGAGCGTTGGTCGGAGTTGGTTGGGCTGTTGCCCGAGGGCGCGAATGAGGCCGCGGCGGTGGAGCGGGCGCTGGGCGACCAGGATTGGCGCGACAGCTACAAGGCGCATTTCAAGGCGTGGCGCTGCGGGCGTCTTCACTGGGTGCCGGTGTGGGAGCGGGCGACGCATGCGCTGGGCGAGGGCGAGACGGCGATCTGGCTCGATCCGGGCCTGGCGTTTGGCACGGGCAACCACGAGACGACGCGGCTTTGCGTGGAGCGCCTGGTGGCGCGGGCGGAGTCGCACGGGACGGCCGGGCGCGTGATCGACGCGGGCTGCGGCTCGGGGATTTTGGCGCTTTCGGCGGTGCGGCTGGGCTGGGCCGACGTGGCGGGTTTTGACAACGACGCCGAGGCGGTGCGGGTGAGCGAGGAGAACGGGGCGCTCAACGATCTGGCGGGCGTGGTGCGTTTCGCGACGGCGGACTTGGTGACGGGCTTGCCGGCGGGCACGCAGGCGGAGGTGGTGTTGGCCAACATCCAGGCGGACGTGTTGATGCGCTTCGTGCCGGAGCTGGTGGGCGCGGTGGCGCCGGGTGGTTTGCTGGTGTTGAGCGGCATTTTGGCGCACGAGAACGAGCGCGTGCGGGAGGCCTTCGCGGCGGCCACGGCGGGGTGGCGCGTGGAGCACCGCGTGATGGGCGAGTGGAGCGACGTGGCGCTGGCGCGGGGGTGAGCGGCGGGCGGGGACGGGAGCAGGATGCTCCCGCTACTGCGGTCAATCTTTCGACTCGGGGATGATGCCGGTGACGGTGATCTCGACCTTCCCGGTGACGTCGGCGAGGCCGAGGTTTTCCTTAAAAATGTCGCGCACCTCTTGCTCGAGGTAGCCTTGGATGGCGTCGAGTTTGGCGTTGGGGCGGACTTTTAGCTGGAGGAGGGTGTGGAATTTGCCGCCGCCTCGGCGCACGCGGGCGCGGGCGTGGACCACTCCCTTGAGTTGCTCGGCGCAGGCTTCGAGCAGGCGGTGCAGGGCGTGGCGGGAGATTTCGAGGCGGCCTTCCTCGGTTTTGCGCAGGAGGAGGGTGGGCGACTGGCGGATGAGGATGAGCACGACCCAGAGGGCGAGGGCCAGCCAGAGGAGCGTGAGTTCGCGCGGGGCATCCTCGATCATGAAATCAAGCCAGGAGGTGAGGGTGTTCATCGGTGAGTGGATGGCGAAAGCGGACGGGGAAACTTGAACTCACGTTCAAGCCTACGCGGAAAGGCGGGTGACAGGTGGGGGCCGGGCGATCAGTCGGTGGGCCAGGTTTCGTCGGCCTTGTCGGTGGCGCCGGACTCTTCGGCGGGGAGGCGCACGCCTTCGATGATGACGTCCACCTTGCGCACTTCCTTGCCGGTCATGGCGGTGACTTGTTTGCGCACGGCGATCTGGGTCTCGTAGGCGGTTTTGCCGATCTCGGCGCCGTAGGCGACGATGAGGCGGATCTCGATGAAGTAGTTGTCCTCTGCGTCTTCGGTGACTTTCACGCCGCGGTGGTCGGCTTCGCGCTTGGCGAAGATTTCGCTGATGCCGTCCACGATGCCGCCGCCGACGCCGGCGACGCCGGCGACGCGGAGGGAGGCCATGCGGACGATGCTGGCGACCACGGTGTGGTTGATCTTGATGTCACCAAGGGTGGGCTGGTCGTCGAAGCGGGTGGGCGGGGTGGTATCGTCGGGAACGAGCGGCGTCATGATGGGCTTAGGCAACAAAGGCTTGCGCGGACGGCAAACCCCAATCGCGGGTTTGGCGGGCGAGGCGGGGTTTTAAGGCGGTAAAAATGAAAAAACCGCGCCGGACGGGGCGCGGTTTTGAGAGAGCGGGAGGATGCGGAGCGGCGAGCCCGGCGGTCTCGCCCTACCTCAAGAGCTTACTGGGTGTAGAGGTCGCTCGGGGTGCGGGCGAAGAACTCTTCCATGTAGGCGGTGGTGGCTTTTCCCTCCATGAAGGTGGGGTCGCTCATGATCGCCTTTTGGAGCGGGATGGTGGTTTTGATACCGCGGATGAGGTATTCGCTGAGGGCGCGGTAGCTGCGTTCGAGGGCGACTTTGCGGGTCGAGCCGGAGCAGATGAGCTTGCCGATCATGGAGTCGTAATACTGCGGGATGGTGTAGCCGGAGTAGGCGTGGCTGTCCACGCGCACGCCGTGGCCGCCGGGGGCGTAGTAGAGGCCGATGGTGCCGGGGCTGGGCGCGAAGTTGCGCGCGGGGTCCTCGGCGTTGATGCGGCACTCGATGGCGTGCTTGGTGAAGGTGATATCGCTCTGGTCGAAGGCGAGCTTCTCGCCGTTGGCGATGAGGATCTGCTGCTTGATGAGGTCGATGCCGGTGACTTCCTCGGTGACGGGATGCTCCACCTGGATGCGGGTGTTCATCTCGATGAAGTAGTAGTTACCTTTGGCATCGACGAGGAACTCGATGGTGCCGGCGTTTTGATAATCGGCGGCCTCGGCGGCGCGGATGGCGGCCTTGCCCATTTCCTTGCGGAGGGCGGGGGTGAGGAAGGGGGAGGGGGATTCCTCGATGAGCTTTTGGTGGCGGCGCTGCACGGAGCAGTCGCGTTCGCCGAGGTGGAGGGTCTTGCCGTGGGAGTCGGCGAGGATCTGGAACTCGATGTGGCGGGGTTTCTCGATGTATTTTTCGAGGTAAACGGAGCCGTTGCCGAAGGCTTTTTCGGCTTCGTTGCGGGCGACGTTGAACTCTTTGGCGAGGGAGACGTCGTTGTGCGCGATGCGCATGCCGCGACCGCCGCCGCCGGCGACGGCCTTGATGATGACGGGGTAACCGAAGCGGCGGGCGAGTTTGATGGCCTCGGTTTCGGAAGTGATGGGGCCGTCGGAGCCGGGGACGGTGGGGACCTTGGCTTTTTTGACCGTGTCCTTGGCGACGGATTTGTCGCCCATCATGGCGATGGACTTGGACTTGGGGCCGATGAACTTGATGTTACAGGCCTCGCACTGGGCGGCGAATTTGGCGTTCTCGGAGAGGAAGCCGTAGCCGGGGTGGATGGCGTCCACGTCGGCGATCTCGGCGGCGGCGATGATGCGGTCGGCGCGGAGATAGGAGTCGGCACCGCGGGGGCCGCCGATGCAGATGGCCTCGTCGGCGAGCTGGACGTGCAGGGATTGGGCGTCGGCCTCGGAGTAAACGGCGAGGGTCTTGATGCCGAGTTCTCGGCAGGCGCGAACGATGCGGAGGGCGATTTCGCCGCGATTGGCGATGAGGACCTTTTGGATCACGGGAAAAAAGGAGGGTCGGAAAAAACTAAACCACTAACAGGCACTAATGGTCACTAATGGATTAGTGAAAATCAGTGATTATTAGTGGTTTCCAAAGTGGATGGGAAAGGTGCGGGACTTAGCCTTGTTTAACCTTGAAGAGCTTTTGGCCGTATTCGACCGGGGAGCCGTTTTCGACGAGGAACTCGACGATGGTGCCTTTCACCTCGGACTGGATCTCGTTCATGATCTTCATCGCTTCGATGATGCAGACGACGCTGGTCTCGGTGATCTTGGTGCCGATCTCGGCGAAGGCTTTCGATTCAGGGGAGGCGGCCTTGTAGAAGGTGCCGACCATGGGGCTCTTCACGTAGATGATGCCGGCTTCGTCGGCGGCGGGAGCGGCCGGGGTGCCGGAGGGCGCGTCGGCTGTGGGCGCGGGAGCCGGGGCGGGGGCGGCGGCCACGGGGGCCGGAGCGTAGGTCACGGCCGGAGCGGCGGCGGAATTGGATGCGCGGGCGATCTTGATCTTAAAGCCCTCCTCCTCGACCGCGAATTCGGTCAGGTCGGAGCGCTGCATCAGATCGATCAGTTGTTTAATTTGTTTGAGGTCCAAGGGAGGGCCTGGGTTGTGGTGTTTAGGAACGCTTACGGGGTTTAGACCGTTTCGTGGTTGTGACGTTCAATGATTGTGGGGGGATCGAATGCAAATCCCAATTTTTCGCCGATTTTCGGGTAAAATAGGCCCAAAATGACCGCGAAATCGGGTAAACTTGAGGTTTTTTGGGGTTAACTAGCGGGCTTCTCTGAGAGGTGAAACTGGGAAATCGGGATGCGCGAGGCAGGCGAAAATCCGGTGCTTTTGGGCCGATTAGAGGTCTTTTTCCCGGGTTTTTGCGGCGAAAAATATATTTTCGCGCGATTTCCCTCCAAACAGAGCTCCGGTGGTAAACGTGATGCGGTTCAGAAGAACGGGTTAATGACCGGTTCTACACCTGCCCCCGAGCTTCTTGTCCGGCCAATGCGCGCCGTTGCTTCCTACTCACCGGAAAAAGCGATGAACCAGAAAATAGCTCGGGTGGGGCTGAAAATTGACCGAAAAAATCCAAAAGCTTATTTATTGCGTTTTCTGTGCCTTTTTTGCCGCTCGATGCAAATCGAGCCGTGTATCCTAGTGTCGAGGAAAGCACCAAACATCGCCGCTCTTGTTGAACAACGGGCGAATTCGGAGTCCGTGAGGCGGACGCGGCTAAGGGC
>CAZOGV010000197.1:0-4763 GCA_964579225.1 uncultured Akkermansia sp.
CACGATCCAGAACGACGTCCTGAAGGAATTCATGGTGCGGAACACCTACATTTATCCGCCCACGCCCTCGATGCGGATCATCGCCGACATCTTTGGCTACACCTCGCGGCAGATGCCGAAATTCAACAGCATCTCGATTTCGGGTTATCACATGCAGGAGGCGGGCGCGACGGCCGACCTGGAGCTGGCCTACACGCTGGCGGACGGGCTCGATTATTTGCGCACGGGCGTGGCGGCGGGGTTGGACGTGGACGCGTTCGCGCCGCGGCTGTCCTTTTTCTGGGCGGTCGGGAAAAACTTTTTCATGGAGATCGCGAAGATGCGCGCGGGCCGGACGCTGTGGGCGGAGATCGTGGCGAAGTTTAATCCCAAGAACGCGAAGTCGCTCGCGCTGCGCACGCATTCGCAGACCTCGGGTTGGTCGCTCACGGAGCAGGATCCGTTCAACAATGTGGCGCGGACGTGTCTGGAGGCGCTGGCGGCGGCGTTTGGCCACACGCAGTCCTTGCACACGAACGCGCTGGACGAAGCCATCGCGCTGCCGACGGATTTCTCGGCGCGGATCGCGCGCAACACGCAGCTGTATTTGCAGCAGGAAACGGGGATTTGCTCAGTGGTGGATCCCTTTGGCGGAAGCTACTACGTCGAGTATTTGACGGCGGAGTTGTTGAAGAAGGCGCGCGCGCATCTCGCCGAGGTGGAGACGATGGGCGGCATGACGAAGGCCATCGAGGCGGGCATACCGAAGCTGCGCATCGAGGAGGCGGCGGCGCGGCGGCAGGCGCGGATCGATTCGGGGCGCGAGACGATCGTGGGCCTGAACAAATACCGGCTCACGCAGGAGGCGCCGATGGACATCTTGGAGGTGGACAACACGGCGGTGCGCATTTCGCAGGTGGCGCGGCTGGCCGAGCTGCGCGCGAAGCGCGACGGTGCGGCGGTGGCGGCGGCGTTGGCGGCCTTGACCGAGAGCGCGCGCACGGGCGAGGGGAACCTGCTTTCGCTGGCGGTGACGGCGGCGCAGGCGCGGGCCACGCTGGGCGAGATCAGCGATGCGTTGGAGGCGGTTTACGGGCGCTACTCGGCTCAGATTCGCTCGATAAGCGGCGTGTATCGTCAGGAATTCGGCAGCGACAAGACGGTGGAGCTTATCCGTGAACTCATGACAAAGTTCGAGACGATCGAGGGCCGGCGTCCGCGCCTGCTGATCGCGAAGCTCGGGCAGGACGGGCATGATCGAGGCGCGAAGGTGGTGGCGACGGCGATGGCTGATCTGGGCTTCGATATCGACATCGGCCCGCTATTCCAGACGCCGGAAGAGGCGGCGCGGCAGGCGGTGGAGAACGACGTCCACTGCGTGGCTATGAGTTCGCTGGCGGCGGGGCACAAGACGCTGCTGCCGGCACTGCGCGACGCGTTGAAGGCGCTGGGGCGCGAGGACATCATGCTGGTTTGCGGCGGGGTGATACCGGCGCAGGACTACGATTACCTGTTGAAGAACGGGGCGAGCGCGATTTTCGGGCCGGGCACGGTGATCACGAAGTCCACGCTGCGCACGCTGGAGTTGTTGATGGAGCGGGTGGGGGAGGGGGCGGCGGCGTGAGGGCGGTGGATCGGATGATCTGGCGGATCGGACGGATCGGACGGATCCGGCGCGGACGGAGCCGCGCCCTCCAGGACGGAGAATGAACCATGACCAAGAACGCGCATCCTCTTCATGATGGCTGTCCCCAGCCGAGGCCGGACTGGGTGCCGGAGGATTGCGCGAACACGGGCAGCGGTTTCGCGACGTGGATCATGCAGGGGGTGCGGCCCTCGGGCGCGAGCGTGGCGACGCCGCCGGCGCGGCGGCGGGCGGTGCTCACGACGGCGGAGTTGGTGCGCGGGGTGTTGGCGTGCGATCCGGGGGTATTGGGGCGCGCGATCACCTTGGTGGAGAGCAACGCGCCCGCGCATCGCGCGCAGGCGCAGGCGGTGCTGGCGGAGTTGATGCCGCACACGGGGCGGGCGCGGCGCATCGGGTTGACGGGCATTCCGGGCGCGGGGAAGAGCACGTTCATCGAGGCGTTTGGTTTGCGACTGGCGGAGGAGGGGCGGCGCGTGGCGGTGTTGGCGGTGGATCCGTCGAGCACGGTGACAGGCGGGAGCATTTTGGCGGACAAGGTGCGCATGGAAAAACTCGGGCGGCATGCGAATGCGTTTATCCGGCCTTCGCCTTCGGGCGGTTCATTGGGCGGGGTGGCGAGGAAGACGCGCGAGGCGATCCTGGTGTGCGAGGCGGCGGGCTACGACGTCGTGCTGGTGGAGACGGTGGGCGTGGGGCAGAACGAGACGGCGGTGCGGGCGATGGTGGACGCGTTCGTGGTGTTGATGATCGCGGGCGCGGGCGACGAGATGCAGGGCATCAAGAAGGGCGTGGTCGAGCTGGCGGATCTGATGGTGATCAACAAGGCGGACGGCGACAATGTGCCGCGTTGCACGGCGGCGCTGGCGGATATGCGGCGGGTGTTGCATTACCTGCGGCCGGCGACGGAGGGCTGGGCGACGACGGTGCAGACGGCGAGCGCGGTGACGGGCGCGGGCGTGGTGGAGCTGTGGGAGACGCTGGGGAAGTTTTTCGCTACAGGCGAGGCGACGGGCGCGATGGCGCGGCGGCGGCGCGAGCAGGCGGTGGCGTGGATGCACGCGCTGATCGAGGAGAGTTTGCGCGCGGATTTTTATGGATCGGAGACGGTGCGCGCGCGGCGCGGCGAGATCGAGCGGGCGGTGGCGGAGGGGCGGATGGCTCCACTGGCGGGGGCGATGGCGTTGATGGGGACGGTGGCGGGAGCGTAGGTGGCGCGTGTGGCGTTCGGATTTTGGGAATGGGGGAGGTTCGCGGGTGCGACGTGTGTGGCAGTGGGAGCGAGTTCTCGGGCGCGGGCTTCGCAAGCGAAGCCCCTACGGGGATAGTTTTTCGGCGATCTCTTCCAGGGGGTAGGTGATGATTTCGGCGAGGGTGGGGTGATACCAGGGCGCCTTGAGCAGATCGTGCACGGTGGCGCGCATGGAGATGGGGCCGGTGAAGCAGTGGATCAATTCGCCGGCTTGGGGGCCGACGATTTCGGCGCCGAGGATGCGGCCGCGTTTGGGGTCGGCGACGACTTTCACGTAGCCGCGGGTCTGGCCCATGAGGATGGATTTGCCGTGGTCGTCGAAGGGGTAGCTGGCCACGAGGTGGGGAATCTTTTTTTCAACGAGTTCGCCTTCGAGCGCGCCGATGGTGGCGAGGGGCGGATCGGTGAAGACGACGTTGACCAGCGGGATGTCGGCGACCAGACGTAGTTTTTTCTTGGATACGCCGAAGGCGTGGCGGGCGGCGAGCTCGCCCTGGGCGACGGCGAGGTGGACGATGTCGTGCGGGCCGCAGACGTCGCCGCCGGCGTAGATGCGGGGCGCGGTGGTCTGCTGCCAGCGGTTGGTTTTGATGCGGCCGGATTTGGTGAGGCGCACGCCGGCGGCGGCGAGGTCGAGGGAGGCGACGTTGGGCTCGCGGCCGAGGGCGTTGAAGAGGTGGGCGGCGCGGCGGACGACGGGTTTGCCGTCGGAGAGGAAACGCACGGTGACGCCTTTGGCGGTGCCGGAGATTTTTTCGATCTTGGTGTCGGTGTGGAGGTCGATGCCCTCGTCGCGGAAGGCTTGTTGCACGACCTCGGAGGCGGCGGGGGAGTGGTCGCGCAGGATGTTTTTGCTGCGCTGGACGAGGGTGACCTTGGAGCCGATGCGGGAGAGAAACTGGGCGAGTTCGCAGGCGACGATGCCGCCGCCGAGGACGATCACGGACTTGGGGATAAAATCGAGGTCGAGCACGTCGTCGCTGGTCCAGTGCGGGGTTGAGGCGAGGCCGGGCACGGCGGCGGGAACGGAGATGCGGGAGCCGGTGGCGATGAGGAAGCGTTTGCCGCGGAGTTTGACGCCGTCGGTGAGTTGGACGGTTTGCGGGTCGAGGAATTTGGCGTGGGCGCGGAAGACGGTGTAGCGCTTGGCGTTGGACATGGCCTTGTCGCGGTAGGAGGCGAAGTCGGCGATGACGTGTTTTTTCCAGGCGTGGAGGGCTTTCATGTCCATGCTCGCGGAGGGGATGCGCACGCCGAATTTTTTGGCGTGTTTGGCGTGGTGGAGGAGTTCGGCGGCGTGGAGGAGGGTTTTGGAGGGCATGCAGCCCTTGAGGATGCAGAGGCCGCCGAGGACGGGCGCGCCGTCCACGATGGCGACGGATTTGCCGAGGTCGGCGGCGACGCGTGCGGCGTTGAACCCGGCGGAGCCGCCGCCGAGGACGATGAGGTCGAAGGTTTTCATGGGGATGGTGACACGCTTATTGGTTTTTGCCAAAAAGGCACGGACTGACGTGTGGGTTTTGAGTTGGATTTCAGCCCAGTTTCGCTGGATCAGGGCACCGCTGGGGTTGCTTTTGCTTCATTGGGCGGAGTGCGGGGCGATGATACGGAGGCGTCGCGACGCGGATAAACAAGAGCGCCGCGCTTCCGGGGAAGCGCGGCGGGAGGGATAGGGAGAAAAACGAGAACGAGGTTTCGTGTGGGACGCGCCCGCTCACCAATGCAGTCGGATGCGTGCCACCGATGCAGATGGTTTGGGGCAAGCGGATATCACTTCGTGTTACATCCCCTGGGCTAAGGGCCTGTAATTCTACTTCGCGTTCAAGATGAGCCCAACGGAGCGGACGGCCCAGCGGTCCGTCCCTACCCACAGAGGCTCAACGGAGC